>NZ_JAJB01000038.1:0-92243 GCF_000583215.1 Brevibacterium sp. VCM10 | reverse complement strand
GGCTCAGCAACCTGGCGCCAGGTTGCTGAGCCGCCGTCGGGTAGTAATTAGCTCTCAGAAGAGGCCGGTGATGTTGCCGTCCTCGGTGACGTCGATCTTCAGCGCTGAGGGTTCGCGCGGCAGGCCCGGCATCGTCATGATGTCGCCGGCGATGACGACGACGAACCCGGCTCCGGCCGACAGCCGCACATCCTTGATCTCGATGACGTGGTCGGTCGGTGCCCCGCGCAGACTCGCATCCGTCGACAGCGAGTACTGGGTCTTCGCGATGCACACGGGTGCATCGCCGTAGCCCTCATCGGTGAACTGACGCAGCTTCCGTTTCACCTTGGTCGGCATATCAACATCCTCGGCCTGGTAGATCTGCTGCGCGATGGTGCGGATCTTCTCCTCCAGCGGCCGGTCGAGGTCATAGCTGTACTGTGCCCGCGACGTCGGATCGGCAGCAGGAGCCTCGGCATCCCCGGAAGCGGTCCCGGCGACGAAGACCGAGCCGTCATCGACGGCGGCCCCCGCATTGCTGATGCCGCCCGCAGCCTCGACGACCGCCTCGGCGAGCGCCAACGCACCCTTGCCGCCGTCGGCCCAGTGCGTGGACTCGACAGCGGCAACGCCGAGCCCGTCGAGGTGGGAGATCGCCGCGGCCATCTCTTCGTCCGTGTCCGTGGGGAACCGATTGAAGCACACGACGGGCGTCAGTCCGTAGATCTCGCGCAGGTTCCGACAGTGCAGCTCGAGATTGCTCATCCCCTCGAGCACCGCTGACACATCGGGCGAGTTGACGTCGGCAACGTCGACTCCCCCGTGGTACTTCAGCGCTCGCAGAGTCGCGACGACGACCACAGCCGAGGGCCAGATCCCGGCCGTGCGGCACTTGATGTCGAGGAATTTCTCGGCTCCGAGGTCAGCACCGAATCCTGCCTCCGTGACGACCCAGTCTCCCAGCGCCAGTCCGGCCTTGGTAGCCAAGAGACTATTGCAGCCGTGGGCGATGTTCGCAAACGGTCCGCCGTGGATGAACGCCGGCGAATGTTCCAAGGACTGCACGAGGTTCGGCGCCAGAGCTTTGCGCAGCAGCGCGGTCATGGCCCCGGCTGCCCCGATGTCCGCGACTGTGATCGGTTCCCGCCCCCTACTGTGCGCGAGCACGATCCGTCCCAGCCGTTCCTTGAGATCAGCCAGCGAGGTGGCCAGGCAGAACACCGCCATGACTTCGCTGGCGACGACGATGTCGAAGGCGTCCTCGCGAGGCACTCCCCCGTTGAGTCCACCGAGTCCGACGACGACTCCGCGCAGGGCTCGGTCGTTGAGGTCGACGACGCGGCGGAGGTGGATGCGCCGTGGGTCGACGTCGAGGCTGTTGCCGAAGTGAATGTGGTTGTCGAGCATCGTCGCAGCGAGGTTGTTCGCCGCCGCGATGGCCGCGAAGTCGCCGGTGAAGTGGAGGTTGATGTCCTCCATCGGCACGACCTGGGCGTATCCGCCGCCGGCCGCCCCGCCCTTCATCCCGAAGACCGGACCCATGCTCGGCTCCCGCAGCGCCAACACGGCCCGTCCGACCTCGGGTTTCGACCGGGCGAGTTCGTTGAGTCCGTCGGCCAGGCCGATGCTCGTCGTGGTCTTTCCCTCACCGGCCGGAGTCGGGCTCATGGCGGTGACGAGGATGAGTTTGCCGTCCGCGGCGGTCTCGGCCGCCCGATCGAGGACGTCGATGGGCACCTTCGCCTTCGTCCATCCGTGGGGAATGATGTCCTGCGCGTCGAGACCCAGCCCAGCGGCGATGTCGACGATGGGATCGAGCTCGGCGCTGAGCGCAATATCCATATCTGTGGTCATAAGGCCATCATGCCCGTTCTGCGCGATTTTGTGACCGTCACCGCCCCGAGAATTCGCGCAATGTGCACTGAGTTCCGCCCACCGCAACATCGACCTCGCCGAGGCGGCCCGCCGTTACGCGCTCGACTGAGCACATCGCGAGGTTCCCATTGAGCAAATCGCGGCACTCCCACTGAGCGTTTCGCGAACCCGCCCCAGAGCGGCCGACGCCTTACCCCGCATATTCCGAGCACTCCGGGCACCGAGTCATGAGGTCGTGCCGACAGCCGCGAACATGGAGGAGAAACCTCTCCGCCGAGTCCAGCGAGGTCCGCTGCGCCCGAATCGCCGACAGGCGAGCCACGATCACCTCCGCACGTCCCGCCTCACCACGGTGCAGGATCGCCCGGATCTCGGCGAGGCTCATGCCCACGCTCTGACACGACAGCACGATCCGACACCGGCTCAGATGCTCATCCGAATACTCACGGTGCCCAGCCGCAGTCCGGTCCGGCACGACGACGCCTTCGTCCTCCCAGTGCCTGAGCACATGCGCAGCCGTTCCCAGCTGCGCTGCCGCATCCCCGATCTTCATGACTCCATGATGACACCTTGACTTCAGGTTGACCTGAAGTTCTACCGTCGATTTATGATGACGCCGACCGATTGCAGCCCCGCCATCCGCATATCCACCGACCGCATCACCTTGAGCGATGGCGCCGAGGTGACCACCACGACCCTCGAACCGACCTCCCACGGCAACGTCGTTAGCCGCCTCGGCGAGGTCATCATCTGCCACGGAACCCCGTGGTCAGCACGGATGTGGCTGCCGCTTGCCCACGAGCTCGCGCAGACGAATCGCGTCCGCCTCTGGGACATGCCCGGCTACGGCGACTCGATTCCCGCCACATCCGGCGATTACATCGCCGATCCCTCCGAAACGTCGGCACAGCCGACGGACGATCCCCTCGCCGAGGCGGCCTCCGCCGTTGATCTCATCACCCAACGTCGTCGACTGGCCGAGCTCATCGACTGCTGGGACGTCTCGAATCCTTACGTCATCGCCCATGACATCGGCGGCGCTGTCGCTCTCGGCGCGCACCTGCTCGAGGGCTGCGATTTCGCGTCGTTGTATCTGCTCGACATCGTCACTCTCGACCCGTGGGGCTCACCGTTCTTCCGCCTCGTCGCCGAAAACGAAAAGGTCTTCGCCACCCTCCCACCTCGACTTCATCGCGCCCTGGTCCGCGAATACATCGCCGGGGCGGCGGCCACACCATCTGACGAATCTCGTTCGGGCGAAGTCCGCTCGAACCTCAGCGATGACCACATCACTGAACTCAGCGCCCCCTGGCGCACCGAAGCCGGTCAAGCTGCGTTCTACCGGCAGATCGTCGCGCTGCGCCCCGAGCACACGGCGCCCGTCGTCGACCACCTCGGTGAGGTGCGCTGCCCGGTCCGTATCGGGTGGGGTGAGGACGATCCGTGGATTCCGGTCGACCAGGCCGATCGCCTCGCCGAGGCGCTTCCCGGAAACCCGCACGTGACCCGGTTCCCGCACTCGGGCCACCTCGTCCCGCTCGAGGCGCCGCACGATCTGCTCGTCGATGTGACCGCTTGGCTCGACGTGTGAGAGTCGTGTGCGCGAAGATGGCGGTATGCGCGCATTCGACGAGCTCGTCACCGAGGCACAATCCGCCGATGTCACCGGGTGGGGGTTCGGCTGGCTCGATGGGCGCGCCACCGAGGAGCGACCGCCCTGGGGTTACGCAAGACTCCTCGCCGGGCGGCTGTCGACAGCGACCGCGGCCCTCGACATCGATACCGGCGGCGGTGAGGTCATCGACGAGGCTCCGGTACTGCCGCCGCGCATGGCGGTGACCGAGTCGTACCGCCCCAACATCGCCGTGGCCCGTCACCGGCTCGGTCCGCGTGGCGTCGATGTCGTCGAAGCCGACCCGCATCGGCTGCCGTTCGCCAACGGCAGCTTCGACCTCGTCACCTCCCGACATCCCGTGAGCCCCGCATGGTCGGAGATCGCTCGTGTGCTTGTCCCCGGCGGCACCTATCTCGCCCAGCACGTCGGTCCGGCCTCGGCGTTCGAGCTCATCGAGTTCTTCCTCGGACCGCTGCCGGAAAATCGCCGCTCACGGCACCCGCAGACCGAATCCGACGCCGCCGAGGCGGCCGGTCTCACGGTCGAAACGCTGCGCACCGCGCGCTGCCGCATGGAGTTCTTCGACGTCGGTGCGATCGTGTGGATCCTTCGCAAATGTCCGTGGTGGGTGCCCGACTTTTCGGTTGCCGACTATCTTCCGCAGCTGCGTGAACTCGATGCAACATTGCGCAAAGGCAAGCCCTTCGTCGCTCACTCGACGCGGCACCTCATCATCGCGTCAAAGCGCTGAGGCAATTCATCGCGACAGAACGCTGAGACACCTCGCCGCTCGATCACGAAGTCGAAACGCCACCCACGCGGAACCGTTCCGGCACACTGCCGGCTCCCGTGGCGAGGTCGGCTGCGAACTCACCGAGCAGCGGCGCGAACTTCGCTCCGTGCCCCGAACAGGCCGACACGATGACCAGGCCATCGACCTCGTCGATGACGAAGTCCTCATTCGGCGTGTTCGTGAACAGACATGTGGTCTCCGCGTACGGTTCCGGAATGAGTCCAGGCAGCTTCTTCTTCGCATAGTCGATCATCCGGGTCCGCATCTCCTCGGTGATCTGTCCGTCCTGGTCGAGCGCCGAGCCGATGACCTTCCCGCCGTTGAACTGCGCGAACTTCTGCCCCGCGAAACCGGCATCGCGTCCACCGGGCAGTCCGTAGGTGAACATCTCCCCGGATTTGTGGATGAACGTCGGCCAGGGTGTGCTCGGCCGTCCGTCTTCACCGGCATCGCGGTAGGGCATGTGGAAGGCCTGCTCCTGCCGCACTTCGAACCTCGGCAGCGCATCGAGAAACGCTTCCGGAAGGCCAAGATCGCCGAGGAGGTCGGGCAGCCACCCGCCCGCAGCGACGATGACATGGTCGCCCTCGACGGAATCCCCCTTCGCCGAGGTGGCTCGGTAGCCGCCTGCGGATTGTCGGGCCACCTCGGTGACCGTCCAATCGGTGAGGATCCGAGCCCGCCCGGTGTCCACCGCTTGGTCGAGCATGGTCGTCACCGTGGATTCGGCGTCGATGACGCCGGCGTCGGGGTGCCACAGGACGTCGGTATCGAAGGCGAATTGCGGCCACCGGTCGGAGGCACGTGCCGGGTCGAGGACTTCGTACTCGACGCCGACGGCTTCGAAGATCTCGGCGAGCAGATCCGTGTGCTGGGCGTCGCCGAAGTCGAGAGCTCCGGTGCGAGTGATCAGCTCGATCCCCGATTTCGCCTCGAGGTCGTCCCACAGCTCACGGGCACGCACGACGAGTTCGGTGTAGAGACGATCGGGATAGGCATACCGGAAGATCCGCGCTGAGCCATGGGAGCTGCCTCGGTCGTTGGCCGGCGTATGCCGTTCGAGTACGGTGACATCCTCGCCGCGCGCGGTCATGGAATACGCGGCTGCGGCACCGGCCAAGCCCGCTCCGATGACGATATGGTGGGTCATAGCAGTGCTCCTGTCGAGTGGGGGACGACGGTCGGCCCGGCTTCCTCGTAACTACTTCAACTTGAGGTCGGTCACGCAGGTGGGCCCATCGCTTCTCGTGGAGAAATCGGTCGTACCGGTCTTGCCCTCGGCGGTGACCTCGATGGTACCGGTGATGCCGGACGGCACCCAGAAGCCGACGAACCCGTTATCGAAGGTCGTCGTCGACTCGTCCACCACTGCTTCGCCCGTCTCTGAGTCTGTGATCACCACATCGACGTCCTTCTCGCTCATCTCGCCGAGGCAGGTCGTGAGGCTGTGGTAGAAGCAGTCGTGCGTCTCATCGACGAAGGGAGCGATGGAGACGTAGCTCTTCCCCTCCGGCAGTGCCATCGTCGCCTCTTGCTGTCCATCGGTGAGAACAAGTTCGTCAGGCTGGACCGAGGCCATGAGGTCGGTGGGCCTCTCGTCGACAGGCAGGCGATCGAGTTGATCGATGACTCCTGTGACGTCCTCGTCGGCCAGATCGAGGTCAGCTAGCAGCGTTTCAGCCGAACCCGACTGCACTGCTGCAGACTCTCCTGATTCTGTGGATGCTTCGCTTCCCGTTCCAGAAGCAGAACACCCCGTCAGGGCAAGAACGAAGGCCGCAGCCCCCAACACGAATTGCGTCGTCTTCATATATATCCCCATGTCACTACGGATGCAGAGCACGTATGCCGTCTTGGCAATCATACCCATAAGGGGTATAGGGTGACCGTGGCGGGTCCACGGGGAGGGGTGCCCTGAAAGGTTCCCATCTGCCGCCGAGCGAATCCGACGCGACCGTCTCACCGAACCAGGAGACCACTCATGAAGAAGCTCAATCCAGCCGCCCGCCTCACTGCGGTCACCGCAGCACTCGGACTGGCTCTGGCAGGCTGCTCAACTGCGAATGACGAGGGCCACGGATCGGGCGGAGAAGACTCCCACGGCAGCCACGAGTCCGCCTCGAGCGAAACTGATGGTTCCGACGACATGGACAGCACCGAATCCGGACACGGATCAGGTGGGCACGAAGGGCACGCCGCCGATGGCGGCGACCCGCCGAAGGGAATCACGAAGGCCGCCGACCCGAAGTTCGACGTCGGCGACACAGTCGTCCTCTCCGCCGACCACATGCCGGGAATGAAGGGCGCCGAGGCAACCGTCTCCGGCGCCTTCGACACCACGACCTACTCAATCAGCTACACGCCGACCGACGGCGGCGACCCGGTCAAGGATCACAAGTGGGTCGTCCACGAAGAGCTCAAGGACCCGGGCAAGGCACCGCTGAAGAAGGGCGACAAGGCCACCGTCAACGCCGATCATATGCCCGGAATGAAGGGTGCCGAGGCGACGATCGACTCAGCGACGGACGAGACCGTCTACATGGTCGACATCAAGACCGATGAGATGGAGATGACGAACCACAAATGGGTCGTCGAAAGCGAGATGAAACCCGCGAAGTAACGGAGTGGTTCACCAGGTCCGACCAAATCGTGCGAGGCAGTGCCAAAGCTTCTTGCTCTGCTGCCCGTCGAGGTCCGACACCCGCCTGGCACGTGCGACATGAATGGGGAGCAACTGGGTTGAGTTCGCCAGCCTCTCGACGATCCGCTGCGCGAGCTCGACCACATCCTGACCCCGATATTCCGGGTGCGCCGCAATTTCGGCAACCTCGGCGACATAGCCCGGATGAGTCTCGACGGCGAGACCACGGCGGTCCGCCGTCTCCAGCACCGCATGATCGGCGAAGCTTGGGTCGACCACCAATGCTTCAACATCATCGGGCACCTTCACCCCTCCGTGGATATGGGCCTCGATATAGCGATCGAGACGGTCGACGATGCCGCATCCCTGGGCAGCAGCCTGGCCGGCAGCCCGCTCGTCACGACGATAGTCGGCAATGAGCCTCATCCGGTCAGCAACCCCGAAGAGCTCCGGCTCAAAGGTGCTGTCCGGATAGGCGAAAGTCGCTCTTGCCAGAGTGGCCGGGCGAAGCCTCAGATAGGCCGACCCGAACCGCGGTGCCGGCCCAAAGGGGTCGCCGTCGAGGTCAAGTGCCCCATAGACCGGTCGGTGGTGCACCTCCACATGGTCATAGGCTCCACCGAAGATTCTCTGCTCCCAGAGCCACCGGTCGCCGCCGGGGAAGGCCGTCAGACCGCCATTGCTCGTGCCTGTGGCGAACTGGGAAAGATACTGTCCCAGCTGGAGAATCGACTCGAGCACCCCAGCCTCAGAGGCGTCATCACCGGGATGGAAATGCAGTGCCACCCGCGCCCCGACCGGCAGCTCGTGCCCTGGCGCGGAACGTGCTCGGACCCAGTGAAGTGCTGTTGCGGCTGGGTCCGATTGCGTCATCGTTCTTGGTTCGGCAACATCCCTGCGGCCTCGACGGCGCTGCGGACGATCTCCTCGAGACCGAACTCCGCCTTCCAGCTCAGCAGGGCCGAGATCCGGGTGACGTCGGCGACGAGTGCCGGCGGGTCACCGGCACGACGCTCACCCATGTCGGGGACGATGTCACGGCCGGTCGCCTCGGCGATGGTGTCGATGACTTCCTTCACCGAGGCGCCGGTTCCGGTGCCGACGTTGAACACGGTCTCCGTGGTGCCGCCGGCCTTCATGTAGTCCAACGCCGCGATGTGTGCCTCGGCGAGGTCCTTGACGTGGACGTAGTCGCGGATGCACGTGCCGTCGGGGGTGTCGTAGTCGTCGCCGAAGATGATCGGAGCTTTGCCGTCCTTGAGCCGTCCGAGCACGATCGGGATGAGGTTCATGACGGCGGTGTCGGCGAGGTCGTTCCAGCCGGCGCCGGCGACGTTGAAGTAGCGCAGCTTCACGGCGTTGAACGTCGTCCCCCGCATGGCCGAGGCGGTGATCTGGTTGTCGATCATCCACTCGCCGATGAGCTTCGTCTGACCGTAGGGATTGATGGGCCGGCAGTCGAGATCCTCAGGCACCATGTCGACATCGGGCATGCCATAGGTCGCGGCCGAGGAGGAGAAGACGAGCGATTCGATGCCGGTCGCTTCGACAGCGGCGAGGATGTTCGTCAGGGCGCCGATGTTCTGCCGGTAGTACATCACCGGTTCTTCGACGGATTCGCCGACCTGCTTCTTCGCGGCGAAGTGGATGATCGAGTCGACGCTGTGTTCCCTGATCGCGGACACCAGGCGCTCCTCGGCATCGGCTGCGGCCAGGTCGAGGTCGACCACGGGCAGGCCCTCGACGCGAGCGTCGATGCCGGTGGAGAAGTCGTCGACGACGAGGACGTCGTCACCGCGTTGGATGAGCAGCCGCACCACGTGCGAACCGATGTAGCCTGCCCCGCCTGTGACCAGTACTGCCATGCCCGGTCTCTCCTTCATCTCGACGACTCTTCACTGTCAGAATGCTCGGTATCAGAATACGCGCTCAGACTCCGAAGCTCTGATTCGGGCTGACTGCGCGATGGGAAAACATCGTGCACGAAAACGTTGCATGTCCAGGCCGACCACCAGCTGGCGCTGAGGGGGGTTACGCGTCATCTGCGGCAGCGTTATGGTGATCATAGGCTCCGGGTCAACGTGAAACCGGAGAGAACAGGAGCAAAAATCATGACGCAGTCAGTGACAGTTCCCGACCCGCATGGGTCAGAGAAGACTACTCGCGAGAACGCCGAACGCGGCTTCATCGCCTCCGACGCCCTGACCAAGAACCTCCAAACGGTTCTGGTCGACTTCATCGCTCTGAGCCTGACCGCCAAGCAGGCACATTGGAATATCGTGGGCACCAACTTCCGAGACCTGCACCTCAACCTCGACGAAGTCACGGACATCGCCCGTGCAGGCAGCGATGAGATCGCTGAACGCATGCGTGCCCTCCACTCCACTCCGGACGGTCGCCCCGCGGTGATCGCCGAACAGACAGGGCTGCCGGAGTTCCCGAACGGAGAGATCAGCACCCACGACGCCATCGATCACATGGTCGCGTCGATCGAGGCGACCGTGGCTTCGATGCGTGACTGCCACGACGAAGTCGACTCGGCGGACCCGACGACCGCCGACATCTTCCACAGCTACATCGCGCAGCTTGAGCAGCAGGCCTGGTTCATCAGCGCAGAGACCCGCACACCCAAGTGAGCCACTGAGCTGAACCGCTGCTGAAACAGTTCGGGCCGCCTCCCCGTCGTCACGATCGGGTAGGCGGCCTTTCGTCGTCGACGCCCGGAACTGTCATCGTCGGCCATCGATGATCGCGACGAGGTGTTCGGCAATGGCAAGCGCCGAGGTGGCTCCCGGGGAGGGCGCGTTCCTTACGAACATCGCGGCTCCCGCCCGATCGATGACGAAATCATCAACGAGTGTTCCATCCCGATTCATGGCCTGCGCGCGGATTCCGCGGGTGGCGCGGTGACCGTCGGCTGCGGCGAGCGAGGGGACGTAGCGGGCCGCCTCGGCGACGAATTTCTCGATCGAGAGCACTCCGGGCAGTTCACGGGCCGCGGTGGCCATGTTGCCGGCGGCGAAACGCCAGAATCCTGGGTCGGCGGCCACGGCCAGCGAGTCGGGGATGTTGAGGCCGAGACCTCGGTAGCCTTCGCGGGAGAAGGAGAGGAAGGCGTTGGGTCCGATCATCAGGCCGCCGTCGATGCGGCGGGTGACGTGGACGCCGAGGAAGGGGTACTTCGGATCCGGGACGGGGTAGATGAGGCCGTTGACCGCGGTGCTGTATTCCTCGTCGAGGATGAAGTACTGGCCGAAGAAGGGCACCACGGTCGGGGTGCGATTCTGGCCGGAGCGCGCGGCCAGCCGGTCGGATTGGAGTCCGGCGCAGACGATGACGTGGTCGAATTCCTGGGCGTCGACCGGGGTGCGGACGATGGCGGTGTCACCGGTGGGGCCGCCTCGGTGATCGATGCTTCTGACCGGGGTGGAGAAGCGGACGCGGCCTCCGTGGGCGCGGAAGTCGGCGACGAGGGCGTCGGTGAGGCCGGGGTAGTCGATGATCGCGGTGTGGGGTGAGTGGAGGGCGGCGAGGCCTTCGGCGTTCGGTTCGATGTCGCGCAGTCCGTCGCGGTCGAGCAGGGCGATGTCCGGTACGCCGTTGGCCAGAGCGCGGTCGTGGATGGCGTGGAGGCGTTCGACTTCTGTCTCGTCGGTGGCGACGACGACCTTGCCGCATTCGTCTACAGCGACATTGTGGTCGTTTGCGAAGTCGCGGATGAGGTCGACACCGCGGCGACAGAGCGTGGCTTTGAGGCTGCCCGGCTCGTAGTAGAGACCGGCGTGGACGACTCCGGAATTGTGCCCGGTCTGATGGGCGGCGGGGTGGTCTTCTTTCTCGAAGAGGGTGACGTCGGCGGAGTCGTGGCGGCCCAGGATCTCGCGGGCGACGGCGGCTCCGATGATGCCGGCTCCGACCACTGCCCATCGCGTGTGCTTGACCATGTTTCAACTCCCTCGTCGATCTCCGTCGTTCCTGCCGTTCGACTCGACTGTAGATGCTGACGAAGCGTCCGTTTCGGTCCGTCCACACCATGGAAGCCGTGACCTTGCCGCTGGTCGATTGGTCACAGGTCGACATCGCATGCAGTTCTTTCAATCCCAATTTGTGACATATGGACGCAACACAATGACTCGGTCATGACTGTCGCATCTTCCGGAACGATGGAGCTACCTGCGACCGCCAGGCCTGTGAACTGGCCTTTTGTCGGCTACAGCACCCGCGAGACCTGGCTGACAGGATTTCACAACGCCCGCCTGTTTCTACTTCAACGTAACTATAACGACGAGGTAACTTTTCTTGTGATTCACTGATTACTTCTTCATTACTCCGTAACGTTGTGAGGGATCTGTCAGGAAACTGCCCGTTTCCGTCCAGGCCAAGCTTGGAAATGATCAGGATTCGAACGATGTGGAGAACCATGAGAAAACTGAGAGGCCGGCCCGGAACCGGTCGGAAGATCGCGGTGGGGTCTGTCGCCGCAGCGACAGCTGTGGGACTGACGCTGCTGACGACCTCGCCCGGTGCCGCCGATGAACAGAACCCGAACGAAGACTCAGAAGCCTACGGGCAGCTGATCAATGCTGACATTTTGACCGCAGACGCTGTCGACGCTCTCTCGGCGTACAGCAGTTCTCCGTCGAGCACGGACGAGGACAGCACTCCGATCAACGCTGAGGTGCTCCAAGCCATCGGAGTCGAACTTCCCGGAATCGGTATCCCCCTCATCAGCAACGAGGGTGGCGACGGCCTTCTCGAACTCGGCGAGGGCGGAGCACTCAATACGTATGGGCACGCTCCTGCCTACAATGACGCTACTGCCAGTGCCGGCGCAGTCGGGGCAGACGGCGGACTCAATCTCGATGACATCAACAACGGGGAGTACGGCAACGCCAAGGTCGACCTGACCTCGGTACTCGGCCAGCTCAATCTCGACGGTGTCACCGATCAGGTCGTCGATGAGCTCAGCCTTGAGCTCGGCGCAATCGCGTCGACCGCTAACAGCAACGGTGAAGCGGATGACTCCGAGTATGCCGTCGCCGACGGCATACTCACGGTCTCCAGCCCTGCGGTCGGCGGCCTGTCCGACGACCTCAACGAAGTCGTCGACGGTGCAGGTGGCACTCTCGAAGAGGTCATCGGCGAAGAGGGGCTGGTCAACGAACTCGCCAGTCTCGGAGTCGATGTCAACATTCCGGGAATCGCACGCGTTGCAGTCGCAGGTGACGATGCCACCGTGTCGGTGGAGGTCCGCGATGCACTGGACAGCGTCGTCGAGAACGTCGTCAACGAGGCGCTCGAGGACGAAGCGGGGATTGTCTCGATCGATCTCGCCGAAGGTGACATCAAGATCGACCTCGCGAAGATCGTCAAGGGCGGGGACGCCTCTGACCTCAACGGTCTCGACCCGAACACTCAGGTACTCACCTCGGACACGATCTCGAAGATCACCGATGCCGTGGCCGATGCGCTCGGCGCGCTGTCCGGCAAGGTCAACGAGACTCTTTCTGACGCACTCAACGACGTTCATCTCGTCATCGATCTGCCGGCAGTCGCAACATTGGGCCCTGTGACCCTTGCGAGCGGGTCGGTGAACGTTGATGCGACCTTGGGACAACTCGCAGGCACGGATGATTCCTCCGACCCGACGATCACAACCGATCTCGACATCGCGGGGCTGCCTGTCGGTGATCTCATCTCTGACCTCACCGAACCTCTGCTTGAGGAACTGCTCGGCATCACCGAGCCGCTCATCGGCGGAATCCTTGAATCCACAGCTGATGAAGTCGCTGGAGCTGTGACCGGTATCGTCAACCCACTGCTCGATACTCTCGATCCGGTCTTCGAGGCACTCAACCAGGTCGTCGATCTGACGATCAACGAGCAGCCGACCGCGAAGGATCCTGCAGAGGAAAGCCAGGTCAAGGGCAACAACGGACCCGGCTTCACCGTCAGCGCGGTGAGCCTGGAACTGCTCCCGACCGCCGATGCCATCGACATCAACCTGGCCTCGTCCTCGGTCCGTGCGACCGCGGACGCACCGGCCCCGGGCGATGATGACGCCAACGCCAACGCAGCGGCCTCGGCATCGGCCTCGGCCGACGCCGATGGAAACAACGATCCCGACGCACAGGCCGCCTCCGAAGCAGCTGCCGACAACAATGCCGACAACACGGCATCGGCAGCAGCAGACGAGAACGCCGAAGCAGCCGCCGAGTCGGCAGCGACCGAGGACGCATCCTCCGAGGCCTCCGCTGATTCGACAACGGATGAGAACGCTTCGTCGACGGCAGCCTCACAGGCCGCTGCGCAGGCTGACAATACCGATGACACGAACGCAGAGGCATCGACGGCGTCGGACGCCAACTCCGCAGCCGCCTCTGAGGCCGCTTCCACCGCTGACTCCTCGAACGAGGCCTCCGCAGAGGCAGCAGCCGAGTCTGACGCCAGCGCAGCAGCAGATCCTGATGCCGCCAACGAAGCCGATGCGAATGCCAATGTGAACGCAGCCGCTTCGGCCTCGGCTTCGGCCAACGCCGATGACGAAAGCAACGCGGCAGCTGAGGCAGCAGCAGTAGCAGCTGCCGATGACGATGCCAACAACACGGCATCGGCAGCAGCTGACGAGAACGCCGAAGCAGCCGCAGAATCCGCCGCCAACGAAGAGGCCTCCTCGGAGACCTCGGCTGACGCGACATCGGATCCGAACGCTTCGGCACAGCAGGCAGCCAATGCCGCCGCAAACGCCGACAACTCGGACTCGACGAACGCCGATGCTTCGGCCGCTGCTGATGCCGATCCGGCTGCAGCAGCCTCGGCAGCCTCGACCGCGGATTCCTCCTCGGAAGCTTCGGCCAACGCAGCGGCTGACGCCGACGGTGCTGATGACGGAGCCGCGGCCACCGCTTCGGACGATTCCGATGCGAGTGCCAACGTGAACGCTGCCGCTTCGGCCTCGGCTTCGGCCAACGCCGATGACAACAGCAACGCAGTCGCCGAGGCAGCCGCCCAGGCAGCAGCCGACAACGACGCCAACAACACGGCATCGGCAGCAGCCGACGAGAACGCCGAAGCAGCCGCAGAATCCGCCGCCAACGAAGAGGCCTCCTCGGAGACCTCGGCGGACGCCACCTCGGATCCGAACGCCTCGGCACAGAAGGCAGCCAACGCCGCCGCAAACGCCGACAACTCGGACTCGACAAACGCTCAGGCGTCTGCGGCAGCCAACGCCAACGCCGGTGCCGCCGCTTCGGCAGCGTCGACGGCGGACTCCTCCTCGGAGGCATCCGCGTCCGCGGCCGCCGACGGTGACGAGGCAAACGCTTCAGCCGACGGAGGCGCAGCCAGCGCCTCGGCTGACGGCGACGAAGCAAACGCCAGCGCTTCGAGCGATTCTGAGAAGGCCGCCTCGGCGAACTCCTCGGCATCGTCGGACGCCGGTTCCGCGGCAAACGCCGGAGCCGGGGCAAACGCCTCGGCCGGTTCGAGCACGAACGCCTCGGGCAACGCCGGTGGCGACCTGCCGCGGACGGGTGCCGACGGCGTCCCGGCCATGGCCGGATTCGCCGCTCTGCTCATCGCCGGCGGTGCAGCAGCGGTGTGGGCAACCCGCCGCTACCGCGCCTCGGCTGGTAAGCACTGAAGCCAGCAGGCACTGAGGTGACCCAGCTCAGGCACTGAGCTGAAACCGCGAACGGCGGGATCGAAGAGAAATCTTCGGTCCCGCCGTTCGGCTGTTCCCCCGCCGTTCGTCATTGACTCGACGGACGCATCCGCCCGACGCCGCCCCAGCGAAGACCTACAACCCGCGCCCAGCCTCCCACGGTTCCTCGGAGGCACCGGTGATCAGGGCGTTGACCGACATGGCCTGCGCATCGGTGAACGATGCGATATAGTCCACGACCGCCCGCGCCCTGCCCCGCCGCACGATCCCGGCCGCGCCCTCCTCCCCCAGTGCTTGAGGGTTGCGTGCATACAGATCCGAATACTCCTGCGTGGCCGCCTCGACGGAATCAACAAGCCTGCGCGGTATCCGCGTGGCTTCATCCGGGTCGAGCAGCCACTCATGGAATCCCTCGACCAGGGACGCGATGATCCGCGTCTGCCCACGCTGATACACGGCCAGGTCAGAGCGCTCGAGCACGAACCGCGCATGCACGAACTTGAGCACCACGACATCGTGCCAAGCCTCCTGGCTCAGTCGCACGTGACCGCTGCGGATATGCGGATCCGGGTCGACGACGATCGAGGCCTGCAAGCGGTCGATCCACCGCCGAGTGAACCCGGTGACCGCCCGATCAGCCTCCAGTCCCCCGTCGTAGGGAACGCCGAGCAGCCCCTCGACGAGATCCCGATTCACCCGCTCCACCGACTCCCGGAACGCCTCCTCCGAGGCGATCCACGGATCCTTCTCCCCGATGTGTCGCCGGATCGCCTCGAGCGCATGGCCGGGACGGCGCCGATCCAGCTCCGCAGAATCCAGGGCCGCCAACTCCCGATGATCGCGCAGCCACCGCCCGAGCTCGGCGGATACAGCCGTGTACTGCAGCACGTTCGACCGGTAGAAATCGTCCAGGTCGTGCACCGCATACGCAATATCGTCGGCGACATCCATGACCGCGCACTCGAGCGTCTGCTGATACGTCCCGATCGCCGGGAACGCCGAGAGCACCTCGGCCATCTCCTCGACTTCGGTGGCATAGGCGGAGAACTTCATCGCCCCCTCGCTGACATCATCACCGACCCCGCGCGGCATCCTGGCCGCCGACGACGCCCGATCGCCCGTCCATTCCCCGCGCTCCCACGGGTATTTGAGCACCGCGGCCCGAATCGCTCGGGTGAGGTTGAGACCGCGCGCCGTAGCCTCGCAGCTGTCGAGGGCAGTGAGGATCCGAAACGTCTGCGCGTTGCCCTCGAATCCGTCGTCGAGGCGCAGCACCTGCCGCGACACCCGGTCGAGCTCCTTCTCGCCGAGGTGGCCGAACGGCGGGTGCCCCAGATCGTGGGCGGCCGCGGCCGCCTGGACGACAACAGGGTCACACCCGCCGAGGCGGCTGACCGTTTCCCGAGTCGCCTCGTCAGCGTTATTCAACGTGATCGCGATCGACCGGGCCACCGCAGAGACCTTGAGCGAATGCGTCAGCCGGTTGTGGATGACCGTGCCGGACCCGGCCTGCGGAATGACCTGGGTGACCGAGGCCAGGCGGGAGAAGAACGGGGAGAAACGGATCCGTTCGATATCGACGCGGAACTCGTCCTCTCCCGGGCGAGCCTCCTCGGCGACGTTGCGATCGCGCCCACCTGTGGTGTGAAATCTCTGTCGTTCCATTCGATCAGCCTACCGATCGGCACCGGCTCAAGGTGAGAGGAACACCGGCGACGAGGCGGACGATGGTTCTCTTTCACACCGTCCGTTGCCGTCCCGACTGCGTTTTCCGTGACCAGGTGCTGCGCCCGGTGATGGTCAGCCACAAACCGCCGATGGACATCAGGACACCGCCGATGAGCCCGACGCCGGAGCGACGACCGGCCTCTCCGTCAATGAATTCCTGGGTGACCCCCACGAGGACTATCACTCCGAAGATCAGAATCGCCGCACCCATGACGCGCAGGATCGTCTTCGAGCGTCCGAAGACCAAGATCGACAGGTAGGCGACGAGGACCAGGAGCATCCCGAACCCGACGACCGTCTTGAAGATCGCGTCCTCAGGGTCGTCGGCGGCGGTGACGAGACAGAACACGCCGATCCAGCCGATAACGGCGGAAGGCAGCACGACGGTCATGATGATCGCGGAGACCGCCTCGACGAAGGACTGTGCCCGGGCCAGTCCGGACGAGATCTGCTGGCCCCGCTCCTGGCACCGCGAGATGCGGATGTGGACGATGACTGCAGTGAGTGGCCATCCGATGAGCACGAGCACACCGAGGATGTAGAGAGAGATCGCGATGGCCTCGGCGAACCCGCCGAGCAGGGCAGCACCGACGATGAGGATCATCCCCGGTGCAAGGAAAATCAACAGGGTCTCTCTCATCCGGTCTCCTAGTCCGATGGCTCGCTTCTCGGCGAATCGCTGCACCTTCAGTATGGCAGGCAACGCCCCGTGGCCTTCCGATCCTGCAGATCCCGGATCCTTGAGACTCGTGTCACAGCATCGTATGGTGAAGATACCAGTAGGAGGTGGTCACAATGACCGGAGTCAATGAAGATTTCTACCAGCCCCAGACCCACCCCGGCGACATCATCGAAGTCGAGGACGAAGAGACCGGTGAGATGGTCAAGCACATGATCTACCTCGACGAATTCGGCAACGGCACGAAGACGCGGCCGTTGAGCGAAGACGAACTCAAGGACCTCGACGAGGCCTGATCCTTCCCGAAACTGGGCCCGGCCGACCCTCGCCCAGGCGGCTTCCACACTTCCCGTCTCACCGCCGACTCATGGAGGTGGGGCACACCCTCACCAGCGGGCGCGCACGGTTTCGGTGGGGCCGTCGACCTCGGTGAAGCCGGCGTCGACGACGCTGATCTGCTGATCGTTCGCCGCCCACGCGTCCTTCGTCGCAGTCTGCACTCGCAGACTGAACCCCGACTCACGCCAACGGTCCCGCACATCGTCGGGCATCTGCTCGAACGCCAACTGCGCGGCGTGCCCGCATTGCGCGGCTGCCTTCCCAGTCGTCAGCGTCAGCTCGGGTGAGAGTTCGATCGTCACAACCGCCTCGGCGGCGGGGACCGTCGATTCGCCCTCATCCGGGAACTCGGTGCCGCCGACTTGCAGCTTCTTCAGCTCAGGCGGCAGGGGTGCGACGGGTCCGGGCGCGAAGACGAGCGCCTCGGCGGGGGCGAATTCTTCGGTGCCGCCGAAGGTCACGCTCACACACCCGAGGGCACGCGCGTCGTCGAGTTTCTTCCCATCTCCGCGGCGCACGACCTTGCGGATGGCTCCGTCACGCCAGTAGTCGACGGCGTCATTCCATTCCCCGCCCGGCTGCGAGCGCGGATCGTCGAGGAAGGTCACGACAGCGTGGGCGGTGGCCTCGAGGACATCGATATGGCGGGTGATGGCTGTCTTGGATCGGCGCACGACGATCGGCAGGGACCACGGGATATCGTGGTCGGTTTCGTGCCGACGCATGTGCTCGGCACGCAGATTGTCGGTCGGCAGATCGTTCGGCTGCGGATGCTCGGGCAGCGTGCTGTCGGTCAAGGTTTCGCTCCTGCAAGGTCTGTGTCCGTGAGTGTCCGCCATCGGGGTCGGGGACTGCCGGCGTCACGGTCCCACAGTCATAACAGTCACGGCCGCCGGATATTCCGCGACATCGCCACCGGCTGCCGGACGCCGCCATCGTCGCGTCCCGAACGCCGGCGGACACTCAGCACGCCGGCTCGGCGGCCTCGATAAGCTGGGAAGCATTGCCGCCGACCCAGAAAGAGGCCGATGATTCCCGGCGTGACCGTCGATCCCGCGCTCACCGATGCGCTGCTGGCCACCATTCCCGCTGACATCGTGGCGTCGATGTCGCCCCAGATGCGCGAGGTCATGGCCGTGCAGGCCACCCGGGCCGACGAGTGCCGCCACGCCGGCGAGGAATTCGCCGCTGCCGCCGGTGACCTCTCTCCTGCCGCGCGATCCTTGGCAGCCAAACGCGCCGAGTACCGCGCCGAACGCGCGCTGTGGAATGAGGGCGGCCCGACCATGGCCCGCACGGATGATCACCACATCCGCACCGCCGGGGTCGACGTTCCGATCCGCATCCATCGCCCCATCGCCGAGGCGGTCCTGCCCGGACTCGTGTTCCTCCACGGGGGCGGGTTCAGCCTCGGCGACCTCGATACGCACGACCGGATCATGCGTGTGCTCGCCGCGTCCGGTGGTTTCGCCGTCATCGGAGTCGACTATTCGCTGTCACCGGAAGTGAAGTTCCCGCAGGCGCTGAACGAGTGCGCCGGAATCGTCGACCACCTCGCCGGCCACGGTGATCAGTTCGGCATCGACGGAGCACGTCTGGCCATCGTCGGCGATTCCGCCGGGGCGGTGCTGACCCTCGGGGCTGGCCTGCTGCTGCGGGATGAGCCGGAGTCCATCGGCGCAAATCCCGCGAGCTTCTCGGCGCTGCGCGCCCTCCTGCCCATCTACGGCAGCCATGGTCTCACCGACTCGGCCAGTCGCCGGCTCTTCGGCGGTGACTGGGACGGCATGGGCATCCACGACCTCAGCAACCTCCTTGATGACTACCTGCCCACCCCGGAGGATGAACACTCACCATTGGTGGCGCACCTGACCGCCGACCTGTCCGGTCTGCCACCGGTGTTCGTCGCCGCCGCCGGCCTCGATCCGCTGCGCGATGACAGCCGGGCGTTGGCCCGGACGCTGCAGCGGGCCGGCAACGATGTGACGTTTGAGGAGTACCCGCAGGTGCTGCACTCATTCCTCCACTTCGGTCGCATCCTCGATGACACGAACACGGTACTGGACCACGCAGCAGCCTTCGCGGCACGCCGCTTGAACTGATTTCGACACTCGTCTGCCCCGCCGACACCGGCGAGAACGAGGCTCCGGTCAGCGGCCTCCGAGGAAAGTCCGAAGATGTACTAAAAGTGAATCACTACGGTGTCCCGATGACCAGATTGCGACGTTGGCCCTACACCTTCGCCATGGCGCTCGCCCTCCTCGTCGGAGCGGCCGCCGTGGTCTCGTCCCTCTACCTCGGCCTCCCGCTGCGAGACCCCGACGGATTCCTCGGCCCCTCATACATCCGCCTGCCTCTGCTGGTTCTCGGCTTCATCGGCGGCGGGCTGCTCGTGGAAGCCGTGAGGCGGCACGGGTGGCGGAACCTGCCGACGTCGGTCGTCGCGATCGCCAAGAAGGAGTGGAACGCCCACCGTCTGCTGTGCATCGGTGCGGGACTGCTGAGCTTCTATGTCTGCTACGTCGCCTACCGCAACCTCAAGAGTGTGCTGCCGGTGTTCCGCGAAGGCACCCTCTTCGATCAGCAGCTGTTCCGCCTCGATCAGTGGCTCATGGGCGGCAGCACTCCGGCGGTGGTGCTGCATGATCTGCTCGGCACCGGCATTGCGGCGAATCTGCTGTCGATCGCCTATCTCGCCTATCTTCCGCTCATCCCGATCAGCCTCGGCGCGATCCTCGTACTCAATCGCAGACACTCAATCGGCGCCTGGTATGCGACGATGTTGAGCCTCAACTGGGTGCTCGGCACCATCAGCTACTATCTCCTGCCGTCGGTCGGTCCGGTGTTCAGCCATCCCGACGCCTTCCGGGCGCTGCCCGACACCGGAGTCCGTCAGCTCCAGGAATCCCTCATCGACACGCGACTCGACTACCTCAGCAACCCGGTCGGCAGCGACTCCATACAAGGTGTCGCCGCGTTCGCATCGCTTCACGTCTCCGTCACCTTCGCCGCCGCATTGTTCATGACGCTGACGAAACAGCACCGCGCCGTCCGAGCGATCACCTGGATCTTCTTCGCAGTGACGGTCGTGGCCACCATCTACTTCGGATGGCATTACCTCCTCGACGACATCGCGGGAATCGGCATCGGCGGGGCATCGGTGGCACTCTCCGCATGGGTGACCGGGCACCGCAGAGCACGCCGACGACCGGTCGCCGCAGTCTCCGAGCCTGTTTCCGTGCCCGCCGCGAAGCCCGCGGATTCTGTCTCACGCACCGCCGGCGCTATACTGTAATCACCTGCGAACCCGTTCTTCGGGTTCCCTGCGTCGTCAGGACGCCTCGTCTCTGCAGCTGGGTGAAAGAACCCGCGCATTTCCGAAGCCGTTTTCTCTCGGCGATCGAGAGCGCCGACAGCGCTCGTTCCATGACCGGCTGCGGCTGCCTGCCACCATGACACGGCACCGGCACGCCCTCCGGCACGTCGAAGGGCCACACCATCACTACTTCACAGACACGCACCAATCCCCGCACCACCCGCACCAAGAAAGCCACCTCGGCACCGACCTCGTTCGCCGAGCTCGGTGTCCCCGCCGCACTCGTCGACTCCCTCGACCGTGAGGGCAAGACCCAGGCCTTCCCCATCCAGCAGGACACGCTTCCGGACACCCTGGGCGGCCGCGATGTGCTCGGCCGCGGAAAGACCGGGTCCGGCAAGACCCTGGCGTTCTCCATCCCGCTCGTCGCCCGCCTCGCCGAATCCGGCAAGGGCACCCAGAAGTTCCGCCACCCGCGCGGACTCGTCCTCGCCCCCACCCGTGAGCTCGCCACGCAGATCACCGAGGTCATCGACCCGCTTGCCAAGGCCGCGGGTCTGAAGACGACGACGATCTTCGGCGGCGTCAAACAGCGCCGGCAGGAGAACGCCCTCAACTCCGGCGTCGACATCGTCGTCGCCTGCCCCGGCCGCCTCGAGGATCTGCTCCAGCAGGACATCCTCACCCTCGAGAAAATCGAGGTCACCATCCTCGACGAGGCCGATCACATGGCTGACCTGGGCTTCCTGCCCGGCGTCACCCGCATCCTCAAGCAGACCCCGGCCAAGGGGCAGCGGATGTTCTTCTCCGCCACCTTGGACAACGACGTCGACAAGCTCGTCCGTCGCTTCCTCCACAACGAGGTCCTCCACTCCGTCGACGAGCCGACCTCGCACGTCTCGGCCATGACTCACCACGTGTTCGAGGTCTCGAACGACGACAAGAACGCGCTCGTCCACACACTCGCCTCCGGCACCGGCCGCCGCATCCTCTTCACCCGCACGAAGCACCGGGCCAAGCGCTTCGCCCGCCAGCTCACCGCTGCCGGCATCCCCGCCGTCGATCTGCACGGCAACCTGTCCCAGGGTGCTCGCGATCGCAACCTCGCCGCGTTCACCGATGGTACTGCGAAGGTGCTCGTGGCCACGGACATCGCGGCCCGCGGTGTTCACGTCGATTCCGTCGAACTCGTCGTCCACGTCGATCCCCCGACCGAGCACAAGGCCTACCTGCACCGTTCCGGCCGCACCGCGCGTGCCGGCAGCGCCGGCGACGTCGTCACGATCATGACTCCTGACCAGCGCAAAGACACTCAGGTCCTGCTGCGCAAGGCCGCCATCAAGGCGACCCCGCAGAAGGTCACCGCCGACTCCCCCGAGGTGGCACAGCTCGTCGGTGAGATCGCCGAGTACGTCGCCCCGCAGCCGAAGGAACCGGTGCAGCCGCGGAAGAAGACCGAGCCGGCGAAGTCCGGTGGTCGTTCGTCCCGCCGTCTCCGAGGCGGCCGTGGCGGACGCGGTGGAAGTGCAGGTCGCGATGGCGCCGCCAACGAGTCGGGCCGCAGCCGTGAGAACTCACGTGGCGGTGGAGAGCGCAACGGCAATGCCTCCCACCAGAACAACCATGGCAACGGTTCCGGTCGCAGCGGCGGATCCGGCCAAGGCGGTCGCAGCGGCGGATCCGGCCAAGGCGGTCGCAGCGCGGAGGGCAGTCGCCGCCGTCAGTCGTCGCGGGGCAACCGCGCCGGCCAGGGTTCGGCTTCACGCTCCGGTCAGCCGGCCGGCCGCCGGTCATCCGATTCGCGCGGCACGAGCCCGGAGACCCGCCGCCGCAACCGCGTGCGCACCGGAGGATCCGAGCAGGTCTACTCGACCAGCAGCT
This sequence comes from Brevibacterium sp. VCM10, assembly GCF_000583215.1. Lineage (NCBI taxonomy): Bacteria > Bacillati > Actinomycetota > Actinomycetes > Micrococcales > Brevibacteriaceae > Brevibacterium > Brevibacterium sp. VCM10. Next base: position 69,731 of record NZ_JAJB01000038.1, on the reverse strand, counting down.
GAACCCACCAGCTGAGCCCAGCAGACGATCCCAGCCGAGCTCCGGCACACGTCACACGGGCATCGGCCCTGCCGAGTGATCTCCACGGATGCGCTTGGCGACGACCTCGGCACTGATGAGGCACATCGGCACACCGATCCCCGGCGCAGTCGTGGCACCGGCGTAGAAGAGCCCGTCCACGCGCCTCGACTGGTTCTGCATCCGCAGAAAAGCGCTCTGGCGGAGGATGTGCGACGGCCCGAGCATCCCTCCCTTCCAGGAGTTGAAGTCCCGAGCGAAATCGGCCGGACCGAGGGTCCTGCGCAGTCTGATCCGACTGCGCAGGTCCTCGATCCCTGCCCACAGTCCGATGCGTTCGACCGCGGCATCGACCGCTTCCTCGAGGACGGCACTTCCTGCCCCGTCGGATCCCCCGCCGCCGATCTCCACGTCTGCCGGAACCGGAATGAGGACGAAGAGATTCTCATACCCGTCCGGGGCCACTGAGGGATCCGTGGCGCTGGGTTTGCACACATAGAGCGACGCCGTCTCGGGTATCTTCTGCTCGGCACCGAAGATCGCCTGCAGGTTCTCCTCCCACTCATCGGTGAAGAACAGCGAGTGATGAGCGAGTTCGGGCAGGGCCCCGTCGACGCCGAGCATGGCGATGATCGCCCCCGGCCCACTCTCCACCTTCGACCAGACCGGCTCGGGGTAGCTGCGCAGCCGTGGCGGAAGCAGCTCGGTCTCCGTATGGTGCAGGTCGGCCGCAGACACGACGAGATCGGCCGGTTCGACATGCGATCGACCGTCGGAGTCGGTCCAGCGGACTCCGCTGACGACTGTTCGACCGCTTCTGTCCTGCGTCATCACTTCCGTCGCCTCCGCCGAGGTGATCACTGTGACCCCGGCTCGGCGAGCCAGCGCTTCCAGACGTTCGACGACAGCCCAGAATCCACCCATCGGATAGAAGACTCCCTGCTCCAGGTCGAAAGCGCTCAACAGGTGATAGATCGCGGGAGCACGATTGGGGTCGGTGCCGAGAAACACTGCCGGATACGTCAGGATCCGGCGCAGGATCGATGCCTCGAACCGCCGTTCCACGAATGTCGCGAGCGGCCGCAGCAGCAGTCGGATCAGCTGCGGCAGAGACCGGAGAACATCCCGGCCGAGGGCCGGCCTCAGCTTCGTGAAGGGGTTGTAGAGGAACCGGCGGCGCGCGACTTCGGCCGTCAGCCCCGCAGATCTCACATACGTCCGCACCGCGGCACCCCCTCCCGGTTCGATGCTCTCGAACAGGTCGGCCACCGCCTCGACGCCGTGCGGCACTTCCACGCTGCGCAGACCGGCCACGTCATCAGGCTCCGAGAAGACCCGATACCCGGGGTCGAGGAGCCGCAGGTCCAGCTGCTCCTCCGTGCTCGTACCGAGCAGTGCGAAGAAATGGTCGTAGACCTCCCGCATGAGAAACCAGGAGGGACCGGTGTCGAATCGGAAGCCGTGTTCCTCGACACTTCCCGCACGCCCGCCGAGGCGGCTGTTGCGTTCGAGCAGAGTGACCTCGTGTCCGTCGCGGGCCAGAAGCGCCGAGGTGGCGAGTCCGGCGATTCCCCCGCCGATGACGATCACCCGACTCATCGCTTCGCCCCCGTCCGCACCTCGTACATCGCCCGGAGGACGAGCGCCGCCTTGTCCGGGCCCGTCACTCGGACCCGTCGACGGGGAAGTTCTGCGGCCGGCACTTGGGCCAATCTGTCGGTCAGCGCGGAGAACAGACGCAATGCGGACAGGACTGCCAGGCGGGCGTCACCGGGCAGAAGCGGAATCGTCTGCGCGGCGGCAGCGATCTGTTCGCGGATGACCAAGATCCATCGCTCCTGCGTTCGGTCATCGACCGTGGCCCCGTCGGTGAGGTAGCTTCGCCCCAGGCGCTGCGTGTCATCGCCGAGGTCGCGAAGGAAGTTGACGTTCTGGAAGGCCGCACCCAGGCTGCGGGCACCGTGTTCGAGAAGCCGTTCTTCCTCGGGCGAGTACGACTCGTCGCGGGCGAAGACCCGCAGGCACATCAGCCCCACGACCTCGGCAGACCCGTAGACATAGTCGGCATGGTCCCTCCGACCGAAGCCGACCCGTCCATGGGCGGCAACGGTCGAATCGCCCGATGAGGTTGTCTGCAGGTCTGTGCGCATGGAGGTGAAGAACGGCCGGGTCAGCTCGTCTGCGAATCCGGCCGCACGGGCGGTGCGGGAGAAGGCATGGATGATGGGGTTGCTGCTGTAGCCGAGGCTCATCCCGCTTTCGGTCTCGGCTTCGAGCCGGTCGAGCATCCGATGCTGTTCGTCGATGGCGATGCCCGCTTCGGCAGCGACCCCGTCGACGAGTTCGTCTGCGACCCGGACCAGGGCGTAGATATTGCGCACGTGGTCGCGGTGGCGGTGCCCGAGCAGTCGTGCCGCCAGGCCGAAGGAGGTCGAGTAGGCACCGATGACCGACCGCGCGATCCGGGTCGACACGAAGGAATAGCGCCCGAGGGGGCCCAAGCGGTCCACATTGCGTTTCATGATCGTCTCCCGTCGAGTGTGACGATGAGGTCGTCGATGAGCACGACCATGTCCGGCCCGATGCCCGACGGTGCGGTCGCCACGAGTTCCCGCGCATTGTCGGCGAGTTCGTCGATGAGCACGCGAATCTCACGTTCGGCCCCGCACTCGGACAGCAGCGACCTCACCGTCGCTCCGTCGCCGTCACTGAGCTCCCCGGTGCCGAAGAGCGGTTCGATGAGCGGCCAGACGGCCGTCCGCCTGGCGACGGCGATGAGAGCCGTCTCCTTGCCCTCCCGCAGATCGGAATAGGCGTCCTTGCCGTGGTCGGCGGGATGCCCAAAGGTCGAGAGCAGATCGTCCTGGAGCTGATAGGACAGCCCGATCATGGCGCCGACCCGGCCGAGGACATCCTCGACTTCCGGGCCGTGACCGGCGAGGATCGCAGCCGAACGCAGCGGCAGTTCGAAGGAGTAGGTCGCGGTCTTCTGACGACTCATCTCCACCACGCCGGCCAGGTCCGCGCCGATGAGTCCGGCACTGAGCGCCACATCGGTCAGCTCACCGGCCACCGATTCGATCACCGCTCGGTCGAACTGTTCGAGAAGTCGCGCACCCGCATCCCCGGAAGGCACCTGACTGAAGACGATCTGCTGGGCAGAGGCCAGCAGCAGGTCTCCGACCAGCATCGCCGTGCTGCGTGCCGCCTGCAGCGCCGAGGCACCCGACGTCGACTCGGCGGCGGGACCATCGGCAGCCTGCCAGTCCTCGAGCAGGAGGCCGATGAAGTTCGGGCGCCCGCGGCGCATGAGGTCACCGTCGATGACGTCGTCGTGGAGAAGAAAAGCGAAGTGCAGCAGCTCGACGGCTGCCGCAATGCGCAGGGCCCGACCTCTCCTCGCGGGCGCGCCGTCGACGGCCGCGCCCGATCGGAGCGGTGCCGCCTCGGTGACGAAATCCGAGAACGGATCGGGGGCGAGCGCGTCTAAGGCTGCCATGAGCAGTTGCGGGCGCAGCAGCTTTCCCCCGAGCAGACAGCTCGAGACGCGGTCCCACGCCTCGACGATCGACGGGCCCAGAGCCGCCACTCGGTCTGCCCGGGCATCGAGCACACGCCGAACCTCGGACTCGATGTCGGCTGTGACGGGGGATCCGAACCCGACACCCTCGGCAGTGGTCATCGCTGAGTCCTTCGGTCGATATGTAGTAACCTGAACGATATACTACACTTTAGGTTACTATATGCACGGAGTTATTCTTATGCGTTCAAGGGTTGAAAATCAGTAAGATGCCGCTATGGAGTCAACGGAGGCCGCGGGCGTTCACGACCCGATCACAGAGAACATGTACACCGGATCGCAGTCCAGCTTTCCCGGTGACCTCGTCGACTCATCCGACCTCTCCGCTGCCGACCGCGAGCAGATCGCTGCGGTCATGAACGCGCTCGCCCGGCTGCGCGAGGCCGAACGCGCCCTCGCCGAGGCCTCACGCAGGTTCATGAAGCTCAGCGAGCAGGACATGCGTGCTCTGCACTACCTCATCGCCGCGAAGCGGCAGAACGCGGCCGTGACTCCGAAGATGCTGTCGGCCCATATGTCCATGTCGGCGGCGTCGGTGACGAAGCTGATCAATCGCCTGGAACGCGACGGGCACGTGATCAGGAAGCTCCATCCCAGTGACCGCCGCGCATACGCCCTCGAAGTCACGGCGGAGACGACCCGATCGGCGCGCGAGACCGTCGGGCGCACGCAGGCCCGACGAATCCACGCCGCCGCCGACCTCACCAGCCGCGAACGCGATGCCGTCATCCGCTTCCTCAACGGGATGACCGAAGAACTGTCCCTGGACAACGTCGACTGGACGAAACAGCCGTGACCGCGACCGCCCCGATGCGCCGACGCTCCGGGGCGGGTCTGCGCAAGGCCCGCCGCGCGGATGAGGCCGCCTCCCCCGCCGTCGAGGCGGACCGGGGGATGTGGAGGATCCGCTCGCTCACCGCGGCCCGGCAGGTGCTGCGCGCCCGCTCGTCGACGATTCAGGCAGGCTTCACCGCGGAGAAGATCCCCCGTGGTCTCTTCCGCGCGCATCCGATCCTCATCTCCGACGGGCCGGCCCACGACCGACAGCGCCGTGAGGTCGCCCGCTTCTTCGCTCCGGCGGTCATCGCCGACCGCTACGGTGAGCACATCGCCGCCTCCGCGCAGGCGATCGTCGACGAAGCGGCCGCCACGGGCCGCTGTCGACTCGACGAGGCGGCGCTGCACTTCACCGTCGACGTGACGTCACGGGTGGTCGGGCTCACCGAATCCGACACCGACAGCATGGCCGCGCGGCTGACCGCGTTCTTCCGTCAGCCGCCGGTCGACCTCGCCGCAGAGGATTGGGGACGCACGCGGCGCCAGTGGGCGCAGGCGGCGGTCAACGGCATCGTGCCGCTCATCAGTTTCTTCACCCACGACGTCTTCCCCGCCGTCCGCGCCCACCGTCGTCGACACCGCGGCGACGTCATCTCCCATCTCCTCGATTCCGGGCACAGCACCGGTGACATCCTCGTCGAGTGCCTCACCTACGGCACCGCGGGCATGGTCACGACCCGCGAGTTCATCGCGATGGCCTGCTGGCATCTGCTCGACGACGAGGAGCTGCGAGCTCAATACCTCGCAGCCGAGCAGCCTCGGCGGCTGTCCATCCTCGAGGAGATCATCCGCCTCGAACCCGTCGTCGGTCACCTCTACCGGCGAGCCACCTCGCCGATCGACGTCAGCGACGATCACACAACGACGACCATTGCCACCGGCGACCTCATCGATGTCTGCGTCAGTGAGACCAACATCGACACCGATCACTACGGTCACGACGCCGAGGATCTCTGCCCAGCCAGGCAGGGGGCCGCCCCGGCCGCGGGGCTGAGCTTCAGCGACGGCACCCACAGCTGCCCGGGACAGTCCCTGGCCCTGTACGAAACCGATGCGCTTCTCCACCGGCTGCTCTCCTGCGGCCCGCGACTGCTCACGGAGCCCACCGTCGGCTGGGACGACCTCATCGAGGGCTACCGGATCCGCAACCTCGACCTCGGTTTCCATGTCTCCGCCCGCCGCGCGCGCACAGTGTCCTCCCGCCCCGCGCGCACACCCGGCAGCAGCGATCCCGCACGGCGGAGTCACCTATGATCGGACACTGGGATTACCTCGGCCTCATGGCAGCCTGCCTGCTCATCACTCTGCCGCTCGAGCTCGTGTTCGCCGCCCGCGTCTACCGTCGCTGGCAGGTTCTGCTCAAGGCCCTGGTCCCGGTGGTCGTCGTCTTCGCCGTCTGGGACATCATCGCCATCGCCCGCGACCACTGGTCCTACGATCCGCGTTTCGTCACGGGCATCGACCTCGGGACCCTGCCGCTCGAGGAGCTCGTGTTCTTCCTCGTCATCCCGGTCTGCGCGCTGCTGAGCTACGAGGCGGTCGGCACCGTGATCGGGTGGGCAGGACGCCGCACCGGTCGCCGGACGAACCTCGCCCGCCCGGGCAGCGCCGCTCGCCGCCCACCGAACGACGGTGAGATCCGATGATCCCCGAGTACACCGTGATGACCGTCCTCGGCATGATCGTGGTCGTGGGACTCGAACTCCTCGTCTTCCGCAGCGGCATCTTCGTTCGCGCGAAGTACTGGGCGGCGCTGGCCATCTGCCTGGGGTTCCAATGCCTCGTCGACGGCTGGCTGACGAAGCTGTCCGACCCGATCGTCATCTACAACCCGGACATGTTCCTCGGCATCCGCGTCCCCTTCGACATCCCCATCGAAGACTTCGGGTTCGGCTTCGCCATGATCACCGCGGTGCTCATGCTCTGGCAGTGGAACCTCAACCGCACCCCCGAGGAGGCGGAATGACCCCGCACGATCCGCAGGCTCGACGCCTGCCCGCCGCCCCCGGACGGCGCAGCCTGCTGCGCCCGAAGACCGTGACGGTCATCGGCGCCGGAATTGCGGGCCTGTCGGCCGCGACGATTCTGGCCGAACGCGGAGCAAAGGTCACGATCGTCGAATCCGGGCCCCGCCTCGGCGGCCGGGTCAGCGCCTGGCCGGTGGCAGACGACCGGACGATGAGCCGGGGATTCCACGCCTTCTTCCGGCAGTACTACAACCTGCGCGACCTGTTCAGCCGCACCGACCCTGACCTCGATCGTCTCCGACCGATCCCCGATTATCCCCTCATTCGCCGAGGCGGCCCCACCGATTCGTTCGCCTCGATCCCGCGGACTCCCCCGTTCAATCTCCTCGGTTTCGTACTCACCAGCCCCACTTTCCCGCTGCGCGGCCTGGCACATGTCGACCTCGGCACAGCGCTGGAACTCATCGACGTCGACTTCCCGGACTCCTTCTGCCGCTATGACGGGGAATCGGCGGCCGCGTTCCTCGACCGGCTCCGCTTCCCCGACCAAGCGCGCCACCTCGCCCTCGAGATCTTCGCGCGGTCCTTCTTCGCCGACCCGAACGACTTCTCCGCCGGGGAACTCGTCGCCATGTTCCACACCTACTTCGCCGGTTCGGCCGAAGGGCTGCTCTTCGACGTGCCCGACGATGACTACGACACCGCCCTGTGGGCACCGCTGGGACGGTACCTGGACGGCCTCGGGGTGCGCATCGAAACGTCGACCGAGGCACGGGCGATCACCCGCTCGCCCCACGGCTGGAGCGTCGACACGACTGCGGGGACCATCGACTCCGATACCCTCGTCCTCGCCGCCGACCCCGCGAGCACTCGCCGCCTGATCACGACGATCGAGGAACACGACGACTCCACAGCGGCCCACGGGACCGGCCGGGAGGCACCCGGCGATCGGCAGGAGCTGCACGATTGGTTCACCCGAGTCGCCGCGCAGCGCAACTCGCCGCCGTTTGCGGTGCTCCGGCTCTGGCTCGCCGAGGCGGTCGCGCCCGACCGGCCCGCGTTCCTGGGCACGAGCGGCTTCGCTCTGCTCGACAACATCTCCGTGCTCGAACGCTTCGAGGCGAGCGCCGCCCGGTGGGCCGAGGAGCACGCGGGGTCCGTCGTCGAACTCCACGCCTATGCCCTGGCCGACTCCGTGGACGAGGACGCACTGGCCGAGCGGTTGCTGGCGGACCTGCATGAGGTGTATCCGGAGACGCGGCACGCCGAGATCGTCCACCGCGAACTCCTCATCGAATCCGACTGCGGGCTGACCGACACCCGGGCCTGGGCCGACCGACCGGGCGTGACCACGCCGCTGCCCGGCCTGGTGCTGGCCGGTGACCACATTCGGTGCGAACTGCCCGTGGCGCTCATGGAGCGTGCAGCGACCACCGGGTATCTCGCCGCCAACGAACTGCTGGGCACCTGGCGGGTGGCCGGCACTCCGATCTGGTCTCCGCCGACACGGGGACTGCTGCGGCGCGGACCACTCGGTCGGCTGCGCAGAACGAAGAAGGGAACCCACTGATGAGCGACGAGCATCTCACCCTCGTCTGGTTCCGTGACGACCTGCGCATCGACGACCACGAGGCCCTGACAGCGGCCCGCGCCGAGGGACGGGTGATCGGTCTCTGGGTCCGCGAGTCCCGCAGCGATGACGGTCTGGGCCCACGCCCGCTGGGCGGGGCCGCTCGCTGGTGGGCACACGAGTCCCTACGAGCCCTGGAGACCGAACTCGCGCAGCTCGGGATCCCGCTGCTCTTCGCAGCAGGCTCCGCCGCCGACATCGTCCCGCAGGCGGCTGCGGACCTGAAAGTCGATGCTGTGCGCTGGTCGCGCCGCTATGCGCCGGCCTCACGTGACCTCGACGCGCAGATCAAGACGGACCTGGCTGATGCCGGGCGTGCTGTGCACTCCCATACCGGCGCGCTGCTGGTCGAACCCTGGACTATCAGCCCGCAGGGCGGAGACTTCTACAAGGTGTTCACCCCGTACTTCAACGCCGTGCGCGATCGCAACGTCGGCGACGTCCTCCCGGCCCCGCGCAGACAGACCTCTCTGACGAAGGCGCACCGGCAGACCCTCGACGGACATTCGTGGGTGCGCAACCTCGACGACCTCGGCCTCCTCGACGGAACAGACACGGGCTCGGGCGAATTCGCCTCGGCGAAGACCCCGCAGTGGTGGCAGACGACCGTGGCCGAGCACTGGAACCCCGGCTGCCGAGAGGCGGCCCGAGAGCTCGCCTGCTTGAGCGACGGGCTCGACGGCTACGCAGATTCTCACGATGTCCCCGCCGACCCCGACAGCACGTCAGGCCTGTCGCCGAGACTGCGCTTCGGCGAACTCTCCCCACGGCAGCTGCTGGCCGCGGCCCTGGACCTGCCGGAAGTCAGCGATGATGACCGACAGGCATGGATCGGGCAGCTCTACTGGCGGGAGTTCTCCTGGCACCTGACCTATCACCTGCCGGCCATCGAGTCCGAGCCGATGCGACCGGAATTCGCATCCTTCCCCTATGAGGACGACCCCGAGGCACTTGAGCATTGGCGCAGCGGTACTACCGGGATTGCCCTCGTCGACGCCGGCATGGCGCAGCTGTGGCAGACCGGATGGATGCACAATCGAGTGCGGATGGCCACGGCGAGCTTCCTGACGAAGAATCTGCTCATCCACTGGTGGCACGGCGAACAGTGGTTCTGGGACACGCTCGTCGACGCCGATGAAGCCAACAATCCCGTCTCGTGGCAATGGGTCGCCGGGTGCGGAGCCGATGCGGCCCCGTACTTTCGGATCTTCAATCCCGAACGCCAACGTGAGCGTTTCGATCCGAACAGCGAGTACGTGGGCAGGTGGGTGGGACGCGGGCCGGGGGGTCTCACCCGAACGGAACGGTCACACGGCGATCGCGAGCCGATCGTCGATCTCAAGACATCGCGCCAAGCGGCGCTGGCAGCCTATGACCGGATGAAGAGCGAGGCGAAATGAGCACGACGAACGGACGCAGAATTCTCCTGGCCGGGTGCGGAGACTTAGGCACTCGGCTGGGCCTGCGGTTGGTCGACCAGGGACACGAGGTGATCGGACTGCGCCGGCACGTCGCCGAACTGCCCGAGGCTTTCGAGACGATCAGCATGGACCTCTCCCGCCTCGGAGCGCCCGACCGCGGTGGGGCCGGCGCCCCGGTCCGCAGCGATGTGCGACTGGACGCACTCGACGCGGTCGTCATCACTCTCACTCCGGACGAACCGACTCGGGCCGGATACGAACGGTCCTACCTTCACGGGCTGCGAGGTCTCGCGCGCGTCCTCGAGTCACAGCCGGGCCGAGTCGTCCTCGTCTCCTCCACGCGTGTCCTTGCCGAGGACCCGTTGCGTGTGATCACCGAAGACACTCCGAGCGCCCCGGAGTCCGGGCCGGGCGAGGTCCTCGCGGCAGCCGAGTCCGAGGCGGCCGAACTCTTCGACCACCTCACGATCGTCCGTCCGGCTGGCATCTACGGACCTGGCCGTACCCGCCTCATCGACTCCGTGCGACGCGGCCAGCGGTTCAACCATCAGCGGTGGACGAACCGCATCCACCGAGACGACCTCGTTCGCGGCCTCGAGCGCTTGGCACTTGGCTCGGAACCGCCGGACCTGGTCCACGCTGTCGATTCGCTTCCTGCTCAGATGGGCGACGTCGCCGCCTTCATCGCCGACCGCCTCGGCGTGCCCGTCCCCGGCCATGCCGACGACGAGAAGCCGAGCGGCAAACGGATCGACGGAACTCGATTCGGCTCGCTCATGGGCGAACTCGGCTACCCCACATACCGGGACGGCTTCGCTTCGATGCTGACGGCAACTGCCTGATCACGAACGAGATCGGGGACCGTTCACGCTCGCACCCGACGGCGCGCCTCGGCTGCGATGTTCTTCGCCATTGCGGGGAAGATGAATCGGTGGAACGGGGCGACGAGGGCCCAGTAGAGGCGGCCTCGCACTCCAGTGGGGATGAAGGTCGCCGTCTGGTGATACTCACAGCCGTCGGCTGAGTCGGTCAGCGTGAATTCGAGCCACGCGTGCCCGGAGACCTTCATCTCGGCGCGCAGCAGCAGACGCGAGTTCCGCTCCAGCTGTTCGACTCTCCACCAATCGACGGGATCGCCGATGCGCAGGGAATCGGGCAGCCGTCGACCTCGGTTGAGGCCGGCGCCGCCGACGGCTTTGTCCCAGATTCCGCGGACCTTCCAGGCCAGGGGCCAGGAGTACCAGCCTTGAGCCCCGCCGATGCCCTCGATCACGGGCCACACCTCGGCGGCGCTGACACCGCTGATCGTCGTCGAGCGTTCATCGCTGTAGGTGCGCCGGCCGGACCACTTCGGATCACTGGGCGACGGCTGGGCCGCCTCGTCGAGCTCTCCGGCGTCGGCGTCCCAGTTCGTATCCACGGCACCTTCGACTTCGCGGCGCAGGGCGAGTCGGACGGCGTCGGCGAACCCGATGAGCCCGGACTCGGGCGGCGGAATGACCTCATCAACCTCTTGCGACGAAGCCACCGCGTCTTCCTGCAGGGATTGGACGAGCGGCAAGGTGAGGCTGAAGGGCAGCGGGGTGACCAACCCGACCCAGATGCCTGACAGCGTCGGTGCGGGAAGAGGCAAAGCGATGACGTGGCGGGGCTTGAGCCCTGCGACTGAGGCGAAGGTACGCATCACGTTCGCATAAGTGAGGATCTGACGTGAACCGATATCGAAGGACCGGTTGACCGCCTCCTGCACATCGGCCGCGGAGAGAAGATAGTAGAGAGCGTCACGAACCGACAGCGGCTCGACGCGGTTGGCCACCCAGTCCGGTGCCGGCATCCAGCGCAGGGTCGTGGCGAGGTGGCGGATCATCTCGAACGAGGCGGAGCCGGAGCCGATGATGATGCCGGCGTTGAAGACGATCGCGTCGACCTCGGAGTCGAGCAGAATCCGTCCGACGGTCGCCCGCGAGCGCATGTGTTTGGACAGTTCGCGTCCCTCCGGATGGAGTCCTCCGAGGTAGACGACACGGCGCACACCGGCCGCAGCGGCTTCGTCGGCGAAACGCGTGGCCGCCGCGGACTCGGCGGCTTCGAAGTCCCCGCCAGAGCCCATGGAGTGCACCAGGTAGTAGGCCGTGTCGATGCCAGTGAGGCTGTCGGACAGTCCGCGACCGGTGTCGAGGTCGACGGTTCTCACGTCGACGTCAGCCGCCCATGGAACCTGCTTGAGCTTCTCCGGCCGCCGCACCCCGACCCTGACCTCGTGACCAGCCTGAAGCAGGCGAGGCACGAGGCGACCGCCGATGTAGCCGGTCGCCCCAAGCACGAGGACACGGCGCGGGGTGCGGGTCTGTCGGATGACTTCGTCGCCGGGCGACTTCGAGTTGTGCGGGGTCAAGCGTTTCGTCGGGCGATTCATCCGAGGATCCTTCCGGCCTGCCGAGATCGGCTGTCATAAACCAACCCTACACATTTTATTAACCCATTGGATACTATCTACCAGCAGATAGTTGCGCCTCAATCCGCCAACGCAGCTCCCACGTCGTAGCGGAGAATCGCAGCGATGCCTTCGGACATCGGCTCATGACTGAGCCCGATCTCTGCCGAGGACAGAACAGCCTGGGCGATGATGCCTGCTTCGCCCTCTGCCGCCTCGGCGTCGTCGAGCAGCAGGGTCGCCACCGCACCGCGCTCGACTGCCTTCGCGACTTCGGCGTGGCCTTCGACCGCACGGTCGTGGGCCTTGCTCTCGGCCAGCCGTTCGGAGTTCTCAGCCTCGCGCTCGCCGGCGAGTCTGGTCACGAGTGTTCGGACCGCCACATCGATCGCCTCTTCGGCACCGTCATCGTCATTGCCGCCTTCTGATATCTCGTGCAGCAGCTCTTCGGCCCTCACCGACAGTTCGGCCTTGACGACAGTTCTGCCCTGCACTTCTCCTGCCAGGACGACGGCGTCCGGTGCATGATCGGTGATCAATCGGTCGATGAAGTCGGCGACCGCGCGCGCGTTGTCTTTGATGATCTCATCGACGCGGCGCCGGATCTGGTTGTGTGAGTAAGCTCCTCGCCGCGGCTTGTTGATGTCTTCGTCGTTGTCGCCGGTCACATGGACCGACTCTTTCTCGGCTCGTTCGCGATCCGGGGTCACGCTCAGCTCACGCACGGCCGCTCCATCCTGCCCGGCGATGACGAGAACGACATCGAACTGCCTGCATTCCTGGCGGAGGTAGGCTCCGAGTTCGGGCACGTCTCCGTAGTGCGCCGCGTCGCCATCTCCCAACGCCGCGTCCCAGTGTTCGTCCAGCAGAACTCCTTGGGAGTTCGCAACGATGGTTCGACCGTCTGTGTGCACCTCGGTGGGTTCGTCGGCGAGGATGATCGCATCGATGGACTCGAGGAGCGACTCCTCTGCCCCGCTTTCGGACAGCTGGTCTCGCAGCTCCGACCACCGCAGGCGCAGCTGCGTATCGGCATCGGCTGATGGGGTTCGTCCTTCAAGGTAGACGGTGGCATATGGCCCGCCGCTCTCGACGACCGTGCGCAAGTGATTGTGGTTCATCCCCTGTTCCTCCTCAGCGTCTGTGGCTGTCTGACCCGCCCCCGCGGGGACCCGCCGCGGTGTGCGCGGACTTCCTAGCCTGGCATTGTGCGGAGACCCCTGTAAACAGTCTTGACAATCCGTGCCAGTCCCTTTACTTCTCCAGGACGGCTCCGACGTCTGAAGTGGCACAATGGGGCCATGAACACCGAAACGATGATGCGCGCCGTCAGTCAGCAGACGTTTGGAAGCGCCGACGTCCTCGAAATCACCGAGATCCCACGACCGAAGCCCCGCACCAACGAAATCCTTGTGAAAGTCCACGCTGCGGGTCTCAACCCGACCGATTGGAAGCACCGTTCCGGCCACGGCTTCGTCGACGATCTGCCATTGGTGCTCGGCTGGGACGTCTCCGGAGTGGTCGAAGCCGTCGGCATCGGCGTCGCGACGTTCGCGCCCGGAGACGAGGTGTTCGGCATGCTGTCGTATCCGTTTGGGCTCGGCTCCCACGCCGAATACGTCGCCGCCCCGGCCAGATTCTTCGCGTCGAAACCCCGATCGGTCGATCATGTGCAGGCGGGAGCACTCCCCCTCGTCTCACTGACCGCCTGGCAAGCGCTCGTCGAGAATGCGGACGTGCAGTCGGGACAGCGCGTGCTGATCCACGCGGCCGCAGGCGGCGTCGGGCACATCACTGTGCAGATCGCGAAGGCGCGGGGCGCATACGTGATCGGAACTGCGAGCGCGGAGAAACACGGCTTCCTGCGCGAGCTCGGCGTCGATGAGGTCATCGACTACCGTACGGACGACTTCGCCGATCGAGTGCGAGACGTGGACGCGGTGCTCGACACGATCGGCGGTGACACAGCGATGCGCTCCCTGCACACTCTTCGCAAAGGCGGGTGTCTCGTGTCGCTCATCCCCGTCGGCTCCGCTGATCTCCTTCGCGAAGCAGATCAGCTCGGAGTGCGAGCTCTTCGAATGCTCGTGGACTCCTCGCGCAGCACGCTGGAAATCGTCTCCGGGCTCGTCGACGACGGTGCGCTGCGTGCCACCATCGCCGGGACTTTCCCACTCTCGAAGGCAGCAGAAGCCCATCGAGAGGGCGAGACCAATCGCACCACCGGCAAACTCGTACTCACTATGGACGAGTAGGCCAAGCGCAATCTGGTCAGTTCCTCAGTCGAAGCGGCACTATGCTCACTGCCGCGACGCAGGGCCCGGCACCTGTGCATCGGTGCCGGGCCCTGCGATCACGGAAGTCAGTAGTGTGCTGGCGGATCGCTCGCGGGGAACGACTCTTCCTCCCACTCATCGACCAATACGTCCTCTTTCTCCTTCGACGCGGAATCCGTGCCGGGCTTTTCCGCAACGTCATCCCTGGCTCCCTCGGGGGCCACTTTCGGATCCTTCTCGTCTTCGCTGAAATCGCTCATCACGATCATCCCTTCTCTATCGAGTGTACGAACCTATGCTGACACCGTTTGAGGTAACTCGAAAGGGGTGCCGCTCGGCAGGGGCCCCACGTAGACTGATCACCTATCCGCGCTCTCCAGCGAAAGGTGACCAGAATGTCAACCGACGACAACAGCACCGACAGCAGCACATCAGACAGCATGCGCAAGGCTGCGGAGAACCTCGATCACAGTGCCGGTGCCGCACCCTCGTCGGAGTACCTCGACAAGGTGGGCACCGACGATTTCGGCCGCTCCGACGACACCGTTGATGATGAAAAAGCCGACGAGGAGGACGTATCGACCCCGGCGGCAGATCGCTGATCGCCTTCGTCGTCACTGCGTCGCGGGAAACATGTCCTCAACGATATCGAGCAGAGCCATCGCCTCATCGTAGTCGCCGCGCATCGACCAGTACGGGAGGTCGTGCACCTGGCCGGTTTCGAAGGCAGGGACGCGATCGTACGGCGTTTCGTCCTTGAGGTCGTCGACGCCGATGCTCGCATTGTTGAAGCCGACCACGAAGACCGTCTCGGAGCGGAGGACGTCGAGCAGCACCTCGAGCGATGGCCCGAACATGTCTCCGCCCGCGGTATAGGGTTCGATGTCGTTCTCTTCGAAAAGCGGAGGAGTTGTGAAGCCGAGCGGCTCGAGCTCCGCCAACAGACTCTTGCCCTCGATGAGGATGTAGGGCGTGTCCTTGCTGTCGAGTGTGAGGATGGAGATCTCCCCCTCGGGGATCGAGATGGTGTCCTTCACCTCGGCGACTCGATCCTCATATGCGGATTCGAACTTCTCAAAGTCCGCCTCTCGACCCGGCACTTCGCAGGCGATGAAGGAGAACTGGTCCTGCCATGTCTGCTTGTCTCCGGACACGAGCACCGTGGGCGCAAGTTCAAGCAGCCTGTCGTGGGCATCGGTCGCATGCTTGAGCGGGAACCCGATCCCGGCGATGTTGAGGTCAGGATCGGCCGCGATGATGGCCGCCAAGTCGAATCTGTCGTTGCTCCATGGCAGGAACTCTGTCTTTTGAGCCTCAGCTTCCTCAGACCAGAACGGCGAGAACTCCCCGTCGGACTCAGTCACCTGGGGAGTCGTGGCGACGACCGGCACATCGAGGTCATAGAGGTAGCCGGCGAGGGCGTAGTTGAGCACGACTACCCTCTTTGGATCCTCGGGAACTTCGACCTCTCCCCTGGTCGGTTGCGACCACTCGGGTCTCGCATCCGTTCGCCGAGGGACCATTGCCAGAGGCATCCGAAGGTCCAGCACAGGCGCCGATGAGCAGGAGACTTGCGCCCACAAGGAGCGCACTGGTTCGACGCGCCGATCGACCACCATCCGCCAAACTGCTCTGCTCATCCTCGCCTCGTCCACGAGCTGCGAGGCCGAGCGAGCGCAGGCCACTCAGGGAAGCGCTCGACGCAGAGCTGAGCACCTTCGCCGTCGATGACTTCCCCATCCCGGAACCCCACCACCACTCGGTAAGCGCGATCATGGACGACCCCGTAAGCCTGATGGTGCCGCTGACCGTCGTCGCCGAGCGCCATGCGATGAGCACACGACACGTCGAACGGATCGTCAAAAACGATCTCGGCATATCGTTCGTACAGTGGAGGAGGCGAAGACGACTCAACCTGGCCCTGCGCAGAATCCGCGCGGGGTCCACGGTTGCCTCCGCCGCCCGGTCCGTCGGCTACGAAGGATCAGATGGTCTCATCAAGGCGGCAGCTCGGCTCACTCAGCTCGCCCGGCCGGAGCTCGCGGGTGACCTGGCGGGCGCCGTCAGAGGCTCTCGCAGAAGGTGACCTGAGCGCACGAACTCGAACGCAACAGCAGATCACCGACGGCAGCGCACCGGTGCCCTGCCGCGCTGAGGCCACGGCGTCTCGCAGCAGGCGTCGGGCTGCAGCCACCACACGCAATTCGAGCAGCCGCTGAGCCAGAACGTGAACCGATGCGAGAGTGATAGCGTAGGCGAGCAAATGAGCGTTTACATCATTAACATCACCCACACTCACCCAGTGGCCCGCAAAACTTAGCCGCTGAAGCCGTGGTTGTGATCTCAGCGAAAGGAGAGCGATTTTGGATTCTTCTCCGCAGGCGCTAAGAGTGCTTCTGGTGGCCGACCCGGGCCTGCCCAGTCGACGCGTGACATCGATCCGAGATGACTTCGAAAGCCTGCTTCAGAGGGCATACAGCGTACAGACAACCCTCCGCACGCGTACGAATGCGCTTCGCCTCACGCCAGACCAAGAACTCGACCTCGATGCTGTCACCGAACTTCGCGAGGACTATGAGGACACCGATATCCTGCTCGTGCTCACGGAGATTCCTCGACACACCCAAGGCGATCCCCTGGTCGCCGAAATCCATGCCGACAGCAATCTGGCCATCGTCTCATGCCCAACTCTGGGTGCCTGGGCGACGAAGAAGCGCTTGCTCAAGGTACTTATGTCGTCGATCAACAGACTCGTGCCCTGGGACCCGGCCAACGACTCACGTAAATATCTGCTGAACTGGAGCCATTGGTCGGATCGCAGCGACCAGGATCACCAGACCCTGCATGCGCACACTTTCACCGGTGGGCCCAGAATGCTCCTCGGCATGACAATCGCTAACGATCCCTGGCGGACCGTGCCGAAGCTCTCCGGAGCGCTGGCGGCTGCGTCCGCGACCGGAGCCTTCGGCATCTTCTACAGCTCGATCTGGCAGATGTCGACGTTCCTGTCCACGGCCCGGCTATTGTCGATCGGGCTCGCTGCCATTGTCGTGATGGTCGGATGGTTGATCATCAGCCACAAGCTCTGGGACAAGCCCGTCACTGAGGGCCTCGCCACCGTCATCATGTACTACAATCTGTCGACTGTACTGACACTGCTGATCACGGTCGTGGCCCTGTATGCGACTCTGGTGGCTCTCATTCTCCTTGGCGGCGTCGTCGTCATCGATCCTGAATTCATGACTCAGCAGATTCAGTCCGAGGCTTCATTTGCGAACTACTTGGACATCGCCTGGCTGAGCGCTGCCATGGGTGTCGTGGCCGGCGGCATCGGTGCCAGTTTCGATTCGGATGTTGACGTGAGAAGCCTCACCCATGGTCAGCGCATGCGGCAGCGTGTCTATGCTGAACAGAAGGATGAAGACGACCGGATCGACGACACCTGAGCGATGCTCAGTCGGGGGCTGGGCGCCACCCCATCGCAGACACCCGTCCCACCGCACAGCCCACCCCCTCAGAACTTCGGCACGTCGGCGATCAGCGCCCGCGTGTACTCGTGCGATGGATCCTCGAGCACCTGCGCGGTCGGCCCGTAGTCGACGATCTTGCCCTTGTTGAGCACCGCGAGGTTATCGGCGATGTGCCGGGAGAGCGCGATGTTGTGCGTGACGAAGAGCATCGCCAGCTGCCGCTCCTCCCGCAGGGTCCGCAGCAGCGCGACGATCGAGGCCTGCACGCTGACATCGAGGGCCGAGGTGATCTCATCACAGACCATCACCGACGGTGCGTTGACGAGCGCTCGGGCGATCGCGGCCCTCTGCCGCTCACCGCCGGAGAGGTCACCGGGACGCCGGTGATAGAACGACCGTCCCAGCCGCACGGAATCGAGTGCTTCCTCGACGATGGCTTTCCGGCTCGCGGCCGTCCCCTGACCGCTCATCTCCAAGGGTACCGTCAGCGACTGGCCGATGGACCGCCGCGGATTCAGCGATGAGAACGGCGACTGGAACACGTACTGGATGCCCACGCGCTGCTCGTTCGTGCGTTTGCGCGTCGACCGTGCCAGCTCTGTGCCGCGCAGTCGAACAGACCCCTTGTAGTCGTCGTTGAGCCCGGCCACGCACTGCGACAGGGTCGTCTTACCGGAACCGGATTCGCCGAGCAGCATCGTGCACTCCCCCGGCTCCAGGGTCAGGTTGATCCCGTCGAGGATCTGCGCCTTCCCGTAGGCGAGCGCCACATCCTTGACTTCGAGCAGAGGTGCATTCGCGGCCCCGCCGTCCCCGTCCTCCGCCGAGGCGGCCGCCCCGTCAACACCGGACCGATCCGATTCCGAATCGCCGGGCTTCTCCCCCGTCGACACGAGAATATGTGTCTTCTCGTCGGCCTCGGCGACGGCTTTCGCTTCCGCGGCCCCGTCGCCGATTGTCTTGCGTCCGGCAAGATCGGGCACCGCAGCCATGAGCATCTGCGTGTACTCATGCTGCGGACGTTCGAGCACTGCCGACACCGGGCCCTCTTCGACGAGGTTGCCGCGCAGCATCACGGCGACCCGGTCGGAGATATCCTTGATCACCGCGAGGTCGTGAGTGATGTAGAGACCGGCGACGTTGTTCGCCACCGTCATCTGCCGGATCGTGTCGAGCACGACCGACTGGGTGGACACGTCCAGACCGGTCGTCGGTTCGTCGAGGATGAGCACGTCGGGGTACATGGCGAAGGCCATGGCGATGCCGATGCGCTGCTGCTGTCCGCCGGAGAGCTGATGGGGCCACCGTCGCTGATAGGCCCGATCCCCGGGCAGGCCGACGTCGACGAGCACCTCGGCGACGCGATCGGCTCGCTCACGGTCGGAGGCTCCGAAGCCGTGGATGTCGAGGACTTCCCGGATCTGCTCACCCACGCGCATGGCAGGGTTGAGCGAGAGCGCCGGATCCTGCGGGATGTACGCGATTCGGGATCCGCGCAGGTCTCGCAGGGCCACCTCGTCTAGGTCGCCGACCTCAAGATGGGAAGCATCACCGCGCGGCCAGATGCTCACGGACCCGGATCCGAACTTCAGACCTTCTCGGAAGTGTCCCATGCAGGCCAGGCCGGCCGTGGTCTTACCGGAACCGGATTCGCCGACGAGTCCGAGGATCTCACCGCGGGACAGGGCGAAGTCGACTCCGTGGAGGATTTCGTCCCCCGCGTTCGTCAGCACGCGCAGGTCGGACACACGCAGGACGATCTTCTCGTTCGGTTCGTTCGCATCATCGTGGCGAACGGTCTCTGTCTTCGTGCTCATCATGCCTCCACGGATGTTGATGCGGTGGCTCGGGCGAAGGAGTCCGCGAGCAGGTTGGTGCCGATGGTCAGCAGTGCGATCGCGATGACCGGCAGCAGCACACCCCAGGGTTGGATGGACAGGGCGATGCGGTTTTCGTTGATCATCAGACCCCAGTCAGCCGCGGGCGGCTGCAGGCCGAGTCCGAGGAAGGACAGCGAGGCGATGTAGCCGATCGAGTAGGTCAGGCGCAGGCCTGCCTCCACGCTCAGCGGTCCGGTGATGTTGGGCAGCAGCTCACGGATGAGCACCTTCCACCGGGGCATCGCGTACATCTCCGCTGCCTTGATGTAGTCCTCGGTGATGACGCCCAGGGTCGCGGATCTTGCGACACGTGCGATGCGCGGTGCGTGGGTGAGACCGATGACGGTCACGAGCACCCATCCCTGCGGTCCGAGCACGGTGATCGCCAGGAGGGCGAACACGAGCTGCGGGATGGCGAGGATGACGTCATTGAGCCGCATGATCACGGCGTCGAAGGTTCCTCCGACGTAGGCGGCGAGCATGCCGATGATCGCGCCGACGACCATGCCGAGCGCCGTGGCGAGCACACCGTAGACGATGAGTGTCACACCGCCGGCGAGGAACCGGGAGAGAACATCGCGGCCGAGGTTGTCCGAGCCGAACAGACCATAGGGACTGAACGGCTTCGTGACGAATTCGGTGGCGGTATTGCCCGTCGCCCAGGGCAGCAGCAGCGGTCCGCACAGGGCGAGTGCCACGACGACCACGGTGATGATCAGACCGATCTTCCCCTGTTTCTGCGCGAGCACCCGCTTGTAGAAGGGAACATAGGTGGTCTGGGATTCCTTGGGCACCTCGGCGGCATCGGTGGCCGCGGACTTGAGGTCATCAAGACTGTTGGCGTCGGTGCTCATGCTGCGCTCCTGAGTTTCGGGTTGGTGAGGATGCCGACGACATCGGCCGCCAGATTCACCACGACGTAGACGGCGGCGACGAGCATGGAGATCGCCTGGACGACCTGCACGTCACGGTAGGTCACCGCATCGATGAGTGCTTGGCCGAGTCCCGGATAGCGGAAGAGGAACTCGACGACGACCACACCGCCGGCCAGCCAGGCCAGCTGGATAGCGACGACCTGAGCGACCGGTCCGAGAGCGTGCGGCACGGCGTGGCGTATGATCACGCGTTTCTCCGGGACGCCTTTGAGTCGCGCCATTTCGACGAAGCCGGAGTCGAGGACTTCGATCATCGTCGCTCGCATCATCCGCACGATGTAGGGGGTGACGACGAGAATGAGCGTCAAGGTCGGCAGAATGAGCTGCTGAGGTCGGTTCCAGACGGGTTCGCCCGGCGGTGCCAGGGTCACGGCCGGCAGGATCTGGAACACCGAGGTGGCGAAGATCGCGATGAGTCCGATGCCGATGACGAACTCGGGCATGGCCGCAAGCACCAGGCTGATGCCGGTCATCGCCTGGTCGCGCCGCTTCCCGCGATGTAGGGCCTGAAAGACACCGAGTCCGATGCCCAACGGCACGGAAATGACCGCGGCCAGGCCCATGAGGACGAAGGACGCCCACACACGATCACCGAGGAGTGCGGCCACGGAGCCGCCACTCGCCGAGGAGGTGCCGAAGTCACCGACGAAGAGGCCTCCCAGCCAGGTGAGGTACCGCTGCCAGGCGGGTTGGTCGAGTCCCAGCTGTTCGTTGAGTGCCGCAATGCGCTCCGGCGTGGCCTGCTGGCCGAGGATCGCGCGTGCCGCATCACCGGGCAGCAGCAGGGTGGCGCCGAATACGAGCAGAGACACGGCGATGAGGATGAAGGCGGAGAAGAGCAGCCGCTTTCCGATCACTTTTCCGAACATGTCACACCTCTCCAATCCACACGCGGTCGAATCTCCACCCGCTCAGAGGTCGCCCTGTGGAGTTCGGGACGAGCCCGCCCACGTACTTCTGGAAGGCATCGACTTGGTTGGCGAAGCCCCAGACGATGTATCCGCCCTCGTCGTAGAGCATCTTCTGCAGTTCGTGTTCACGGTCACGTCGGTCATTCGCATCCGGGATGGCCCGGACCTCGTCGAAGACCTTGTTGAATGTCGGATCGTCCCAGTGGGTTTCGTTGAATGGTGATTCCTCGAGCGAACAGGCGATGACCTGCGGCAAGAAGTCACGGGTGTACCAGAAGTCCTGAGCGAAGTCCCATTTGAGGTATTCGTCGCCGAAGAACGTCGTCGCATCGACCTTGCGGATCTTCACCGTGATTCCGGCGTCGGCGGCCTGCTGGGCGAAGACCTGCGCGGCTTCGACGGCTCCGGACTGGATGGGGGCGGTGACGAGTTCGACCTCGAGCCCGTCGGGATAGCCCGCCTCGGCGAGGAGCTTCTTGGCCCTCGGAATGTCGCGTTTGCGTTGCGGGAAGTCCGGGTAGTTCTCGCTCAACGGTCCGAACATGTCGTTGCCCAGGGTGCCGTAGCCGGAGAGCACCTGTTCGATCATCTGTTCGCGGTCGACGACGAGCCGGAAGGCCTGTCGGACCTTGGCATCGTCGAAGGGCTTCTTGTCCACGCGCATCGTGAAGGGCAGCCACATGCCTGTCTTCGAGTTGAGGATGGACATGCGCTCATCGGCGGCGATGACTTCGACCAGGGCAAGT
Source organism: Brevibacterium sp. VCM10 (assembly GCF_000583215.1). Lineage (NCBI taxonomy): Bacteria > Bacillati > Actinomycetota > Actinomycetes > Micrococcales > Brevibacteriaceae > Brevibacterium > Brevibacterium sp. VCM10. The sequence continues at coordinate 47,626 of NZ_JAJB01000038.1, read as the reverse complement.
GGGATGCCGGCGATCGCGTCCACCTGGGTGGACAGGAGGGCGTTGATGAGGGCGTCGTCGTCGTTGAAGTTGAGCACCTCCACCTCGTCGAGGTACATCTTGTCGAAGTCGAAATAGTGCTCGTTGGGCACGAGCACCGTCGACTGGGCGGCGGTGAAGGATTTGAGTTTGAACGGTCCCGAGCACACCGGGTTCTCCGGGTCGTAGCCGACGGGGACGATGGCGGCGGTGTATTCGGCGACGGCGTCCTTGAACAGGCCATTGGGTTCGCTGAGTCGGAACTCGACGGTGCGCTCATCCTTGGCGACGACTTTCTCCAGCATGGAGAAGTTCGCGGCCGCAGTCTTCGGATCGTCGGGGTCGTTGATCCGCTCGAAGGTGAAAACGACGTCTTCGGAGGTGATCGGCTTGCCGTCGGAGAATTTGATGCCCTCCTTCAGCGTGCACGTCCACACGGTGGAGTCGGAGTTGGCCTTGATCGATTCGGCCAGCAACGGCACGACCTGGGAGTCGTCGTCCCAGCCGTACAGGGCGTTGTAGAGGTTGACGGCACGGCAGACATCGCCATTGTTGACGGGGATGTGGGCGTCGACGGTGTCCGCGGAGTTGCCGCCGGTGACACCGACGCGCAGGGTCCCGCCCTTGACGGGCTTGCCGGCGTCGGCGGCACCGACTTCCGCGCCGCCGCAGGCGCTCAAGCCCGCCACTCCGGCCACGGCAAGGCCTGCCCCCAGCGCTTGTCTTCGGTTCGGTGTTCTCATGTGCCTTCTTCCTAGGACGTCGGTACGGGTCCGCCGGCTGCGGCGGCTCGTTCTGACTTCGGGGTTCGGGTGTCGGTGAGGATGTGCGCGGCCAAGTAGTTCTCGAGCATGGTCAGCGCTTCGTCATCGGTGATGGGCATGTGTTCGGTCGTGCGTGCGACGCCGAGTCCGTCGATGAAGATCGCCAGTGCCCTGACCATGAGAGCGCTGTCGCCGGTGCGGATCTCGCCCGATCTCTGTCCGGCGTCGATGACCGCCGTGATCATGTCGAGCCATTCGCCGTAGACAGCGGTGAGGTTCGCCCGGGCTCCTTCGTCGGTGGAGGCTCGGGCCCAGCATTGGAGCCAGATCGACCAGACGCGGCGGATCTTCGAGTCGACGCCAGCATGGAGCCGTGCGAAGTGGCGGAGGACAGAAATGGGGTCGGACGCGTCGTTGAGGTGGCGGGTCTCGGCGATGATGTCGAGCGAGTAGCGCAGTGCCGCCTGCAGCAGTTGGTCTTTCGTCCGGAAGTGGTAGTTCACGGCCGAGGCGGTCACCCCGGCCGCGTCCGCGACGTCTTCGGTGCGGACTTTGTCGATGCCGACGTCGGCATAGAGCTCCCATGCGGCGACGATGATCGTCACACGGTTGCGGGTGCCCTTCGACATCCATTCCTTCGTCGGCGCCGGACCGGCGGCCGCTCCCCCGGCAGCCTGTGCGTCTGCGCGCGCGCCGTCATCGACTACGTCCGGTACTTCACGGTGCTGGGCGGGTGCGTCGGTGACCATCACTCGCCGAGGCGGCCCCGCCCTGCGACCGGTCGTGAGCCAGTCGGTGGTGACACCGGTGAGTTCGGCGATGCCTGAGATCTCCTCGACCCGGAACTTGCGGGTCCCGGCCAGGGATTTCGAGAGTTTGGACGCGTCGAGCCCGATCCGTCGGGCGACTTCACTGTGGTTGATTCCCGCGTCTTTGATGGCGTTGCGGACACGGAGCACCAGGGATTTCTGCGTGCTGTCCGCACCTTCGCTTGTCGTGGCCACCTGTACAGTCTGCACACAAGTTGCGATTTTGGCAATACTTACTGGCATATTGGGTAGTTTCAGGACGCAGGAAATTTCGAGGAGAGCCACCAGGAAAAACATTTGTTAGGGTCAGGAATCGGAAGTCCAGCCCACAACGCGGTGAGGGGACCGATCTATGACAAACCAGCGTATTCAACGGGACTCGTGCGTGCAGACTAGCCAGATAGAACTTAGACGAGTAGCGATTTCCTCACTATTCGAGACTGCTATGGAATAGTATGGCTACTTCGTCTACCGAAACTTCGCCGCGCTCATTTTCGACGAGCTGTTCTTTCCTGGACCTCCCGGGGAACGCGCTCGGCAAAGTCGCTGTTGACCTTCGCAATCAGATTCGTCGCCCGTCCGCTGGGCAGATTGATCTTTGGCCACCTCGGCGATCGAGTCGGTCGCAAGTCAACACCCATCATTGCACTGACGAATATCGGCGGGCAGACCGAAATGTTCGGCTGCCTACTAACGCATGAGCAGATCAACGTAGCTCCACCAATCTTCCTAACGCCTTTGCGATTCATATAAGGATTGTCTCTTGGCGGCGAACGGGCACTTCAACGATAGAGCGGCGGGAAGGGGTAAAATTCCCCGTCGACACCTTTGAATCCATCAATGGTCAGGCCATCGACCTGGTCCGTTTACGTCACTTACTCGCTATTGGCGATTCTATGGGGTTTGGTGGTCGCGCGGTGAGAGCAGCGGGCCATCGCAACGAAATGTACGCAGGAGTATGCCTGAACAGCATGGGATAGGCCGGGCTGAACCGATAGTCAACCATAAGCAGGAATACAATCACTGACCGCATTCACTGCCGGGTGTGTAAGCAATCCCGCGCTACTACCGCTACCGGATACTCACAGACCGCTTCGTTGTACGGAAGTGCCCTTCTGTAGCACCTGTGTAACGAAGTGGTCTGTAACCTCACTGCATCGTGGACACTGAGCCTCACCACTTCAGAGACACTCGTTCTCAAAGCTTTGTATGTCCACAGGTACTACCGAAGGGCTCCTCCACAAACTCATTCTTCCACGGTGAAGCTCAAACTAGCTACCCAAATCCGATATTCGCAGCCTCCTAATCGGAAAGAATACGCGCGGAGTTCCTGACGACTTCACTCACCTACGCGAGTGAGGAGAGAAGCAGGGACTTCCGCACTAAGGCAGCAGACCCCCGCGCAATTACCGACGACGAAGCAACGAGGAAAGACTTGACTTCGATCCCTTCAGCTTTTCCCACTGAGCGACTAGCACGACCACATCAATATGATTTACAGGAATATGCGGGATCGCTGAACCTTCGGAGAGAACAGCCTTTTCCCCATCCAGTACTCCGTCGCCAACGTTCGACGCAGCAACAGAACCATCCTTTTTGAGCCAGAACCACCGATTGTCGATTCGGAACCTCAAAGTCCAACCCTTAAACGAATGCTCCGAAAGCTCGAACATGGGAGCCTCGACCACTGTCGTTCCGTCATTCGCATACCTCTTGCCGGAATGAATGTATTCGACGCTTCCGCTAGACAACCGCCGAACTTCGATCTCGTCCGGCTCGCCCTCCGGGAACGTCAACCCCTCTCGCTGTCCAGCGCTATTGAAGTGGATTGAATAGGTTAGTTCACGACGACGGAGCTCATGGGCCGAGGTGTCAGCCTTGCCGCCCTGTTTGAATCGGCTTTCGGCGTCACTAATCGCGTTGAGAATCAGTTCAGTTGACTCTGACTTCAGCTGTTCCAGAATTTGGTACGCCTCGGTGAAGTCGAGATCGACTGAAAACGAATGCACGTCTGAGTCCGGACCAAAACGCTGCGATTCAAGGCCAAAAGTTCTCAAGAAATTGGGCACTTTCTGACCGTTGCGCTGCCCAGCGAAGAAAGGTGTCCCATAAAGGAGCGAAAAGCAACAACCATGAAAAGAGTTCGTGAAGACCGCTTCCGCATTCGCCAAATAGCCAAGCCACTCTTCCATTCCGACGTCATAACGCGAAACATGCTTTACGTCCGGGTCTGTGATCTTACCGTACTTTAACGGGCGATCAGAAAGTTCCACAATAGTAAGATCATGCAATTTAGCGTATTCAACTGCTTTATCAATTGTATCCGAAGCACGTTCCATGACATAGTACAGAGCGACGTACTTTTCTTCCTTTGGCTTCACAGCTATGTTTTCCCAGAACTTCGTATCGTGAAGAAGGACTGGGTCCAATACCAGTGGGGCCTCAAGATTTGAGTTCTTTTCAATGTATTCGCCGAAGTCGCGCTCGCGCACGGTAATCGTGTCGATATCACTCAGATAACGGAAGAAGATCTCTTCCTGCTTCGCGCTGAAGTCCTTAGAAGCTCCGCGACTAGCGGCGTAAGCGATCTTCTGCTTGCCCTCGAAGGCCTTACTGCCCAGCATGAAGCCACGATCGAAATTGTACCGATTGAGTGACTGCCAGATAACATCCGTCACACAGATATAGCAGTCGAAGCCCGGATCCTCGACCTCGAGAAGATCAGAATCGTACTTCTCTTCTGTGAATTTCATACGCTCATCTGCGAACGCTTCAAATTTGTCAAATCGCCGCTCTCGCTCGATTTCCACACTGCGATAGCCGACAGCCAACTCAGCCAGCTTCTGCAAAGTGGCAGTGTCCGCCTTTTTGACTACAGCATCACGATACTTCTTCTCGGCACCCGGCGCAGGATGACGCATGTCAAATTTTCCGTAATAGACGGGGGTGTAATCTAGGAATATGGCGTCGTGTCCATTTTGCGCCAAGAATTGCTGAAAGGCATAGGCGTGCAGATCGCAAGCAAAATTCAAAAACTTGGCATACTTGTTAATTCCGATGAGCCCAATTCTCATTACAAGACCTCCGTATTGGCCGAAGAATTATAACATCGGCTGAAAATCAACATTTTATCATGCGCTCTGATTGCTTCGTGAGTTGCTCTCCGCGGTTGCCTGCGTTCGCTTCAGGCTCTTCCGGCAATAAGAGGTCCCTCTTCAAATGATTGAACACACCGTGAAACACCGGCTTCAATACCCGTGGCTGCGCTCCACCCGAGCGCAGTTAGCTTAGCAGCGTCCAGACCGAGTGACGCCACCGGAGAAAACGATCGACCGTCCTCCGGGTTGACGAAGTTCAACTCGAGTTTCATCTCTGGCCGAGCCGCGGCGAATGTCTGGGCCAACTCACGAATACTGATGTTCCCGGAAGGATCGGCCACGTTATAGACCTGTTCCTCACCGCACAGATGGGCGAAGAATAGCCCTTCCACCGCGTCAGCGACATAAGTGTAGGTCCGGGTTGCGGCACCCGCGCTCATCATCCGCACATTGCGACCGCGGACGACGTCGGCGAGGAAGTCCGCTTGGACCCGTCCGTCGTCGAGAGCCATTCCCGGGCCATAGATGTGCCCAAAACGCAGACTGAGCCCTTTGATACCGAACTCGTCTGCATATGCTGCCAGCGCGGTCTCGGCGATTCGCTTGCCTTCCGAATAGCTGGCCCGCGGCGCGAAATGCTGCAGAGTCCCTTCGTCATCTTCGCCGATGAGTTCACTGCCCTGGACCGCGCCGTAAACCTCCGACGAGGACAGGAGGACAAATGACTTCCCGCCGGCTTCGACAAGCGCGTCGAGGAGGTTGATCGTCCCGAGGGTGTTCGCCTTCAGTGTCGTGACAGGTGACGACTTATGCAGACTCGGCCGAGCTGGCGAGGCGCCGTGGAAGATCGTCGAGAAGTCCTGTTCGAAACTCTTCGTGTCGATGACATCACCCGCCAGCAGAGTGAAATCTGAGCGTTTGAGCGCGGAGCCGAATCTCTGTTCGGCCTTTTCCCGGTTGCGCACCATTCCCGTGACATGAAGTCCGAGGTCGTAGGCATCGTTCACTGCCAGCAGCGAACCGACTATGTACATCGGAATCATGCCGGAGGCACCGGTAACGAGAATCTCCGCATTCCGATATTGTTCCCATGGCAGCCGAGCCGCAGCGATGCGTGCGACGTCCTCGGAGAACACCGGCGTATCGAAGAGAACGACGTCAGTGGCTTCCGAAACTGAGTCGACTGACCGGTCCTCATTCGCCACCGAAGGCCTCCCGATCTTCGATGAGAGTCAGGAATGTGCGGCAGACGTAGTAGTCCGAGGCAGTGGTGATCTTGATGTTCGTCCGTGGACCCTCGACCCGATGAACCTGATACCCGAAGCCGTTCATCAGAGTGCACGTGTCAATGGAATCGTTCTCGCCTTCGGCAACCGCACGATCATAGCCTGCCAAGACATCTTTGAGCGGGAACGTCTGAGGAGCCTGAGCTGTCCACAGCGGGTCACGGGGAATGACTTCCTTGATTCCCGATCCTTCTTCGACGACAACCGTCTCAGTCATCTTTGTGCAGGTGACTGCCGAACCGAATTCACGAGCACTCTCGATGTTCCGCGAGACGAGGTCGGCATCGATTAAGGGACGGACACCGTCGTGGATGAGCACGATGCTGTCCGGGTCGTTGTGTTCGGCAACGACTTTGAGCGCGTTATGCCGTGACTCCTGTCCGGTGGATCCGCCGTCGACGATCCATTTCACCTTGGTCAGTTCGTATCGTTTCACGAGCCTCTCGAGGTGCTCCCGATACTGAGGCAGGATGGCCACAGCGATGGCATCGATCTCCGGGTGCTGCTCGAATACGTCGAGAGTGTGCACGATCACCGGACGGCCGTGGATCTCAAGGAACTGCTTGGGGCGGGAACTGTGCGCCATTCGGGCGCCGACGCCCCCGGCGAAGACTACTGCGATGTTTGCCATTGGTTCTCCTCGTCCTCTGCTTCGTTCTTATCGCCGCTGTCGGTGTAGTCGTCTGTGGGCTCGTTGAGCTGATCCTCTTGACCGGGTGCTCCAGGATCTTCCTCACCCACGCGGTTGGAGAGCTCGTCACCGACCTCTGAGTCTGCCGATTCGAATCCGCTGACGGGCTCGCTGAGGATCAGCGAGTCGATGACTCGATCCGAGTTGTGAGTATCGACATAGTCGAAGTTCTCTTTGACGAATTCCTTCGTCATCGCATTGCTCAACTCAGGCATGCGGATGAGTTCGACCAGCTGATCGAAGGTCGTGGCAATGCTTCCTGGTGCGGCTTCCCGATAGTCCTTGTGCATTCCGCGAGTCGCCGAATACGTATCGAGGTCATAGGCGAAGAAGATCATCGGACGCTCAAGAAGCGCGTATTCGTAGATGACAGAGGAATAGTCCGTGATGAGCACATCGGAGATCAACATCAGATCGTTGGTATCCGGGTACGACGCGACATCGATCAGTCGATCTGCGAACTTCGGGGGAATCGGGGCAGGATCCGGAACGAAGTGATGCTGGCGGAACAGGATGACCGTATCGGGTCCACATGATTCGTAGAGTTCACGGAAATCGATCTGGTCGTAGTCGTAGCGTGCATCCCCAGAACCGCGCCCGCGGAACGTAGGGGCGAAGAGGATCTTCCGCTTGCCTTTCGCCAGGGGGAACTGCTCGTCGAAGTCGACGAGCACCTCCTCTGCACGGCCATCACGCAAGAACCCATCGATACGTGGAAGGCCCGTGGCGATGACGGCTTCCCGCTCGATTCCGAAGGCTTCGCTGTAGACGTCTCGCAGATGCTGAGAACCGCAGATCGCATACGAGTACAGGCGGTGAGCGTTGCGAAGATTCGGCGAGCCGTACTGACCGAAACGGCTGTACCCCACGGACTTGAAGCCGCTGCCGGCGTGCCAGAGCTGGATGATCTTCTGCTCGTCTCGGTTCCCCAGGTCTTTGAGAATGGCGAAGTAGTCGTCGATGAGGATGGTGTTCGCCTTGCCCATCTCCCAGGCGAGGGCGAATGCGCTTTGACGACTGCTCGTCCGACCCGTGCGGAACGAGTAGCCGAAGTTGAAGTCGGAATCGAGTCCGCGTTCGAGCATGCGGTCGTGGACTGCTTTGAGGTTGCCCTGCATGTTCGGACGAGCTTCAGACGCGAAGAGGATATTGCTGCCATCGGTGGGCCGCCGGAACGATGACAGGGCGAAGACGCTCCGCAGTGCCCTGCGCTTGGTCGACGTCCACTTCTTTTTGGCTTTCGACTTCAATCGTGCCACTGTCGACGACGGCTTCTTTCCCGAGCGCCCGAAGGAGTAGGTGCGCATAAGAAAGAATGGCGCGGCTTCGTCATCGGAGACGCCGAAGGTGACGGTGTAGGCGGAGAAATTCTTGTTGTAGACGAACGCGCGTGAGGCGTCGCCCAGCTCGTCGGCCCGTCCAAGCGGATATGAGGCCGGGTAGACAACCTCCCCGCGTCGAGCGACGAGATAGTAGGTCCCGTTCGGAACCTGGGCCCGACGGTTGAACTGCGTGACGTTGATGGTGAGTCGAAAACGCTCATCGCCCAGCGGCTCAGCACGAATGGGCAGCTCGACCTCATACGGCCTGGAGTTGGGGGTCAGAAAGAACGAGTCGGGAGCACCGCCGGGAAACCTGACGACAAATGTCAGAATCACACGTTCCCACGAGATTCCTTCAATTGTCAGATCGTCTACCACAGATTCCCCTTACCGAACCGGCTACACACAACCGACATTTCTCATCTACCTTTGGTTAACGTAGTTAGCCTAGCAGTTGTCATTGGAGCCGCTGAAACTCTCCGACACGGCGGCTGTCAAGCAGACGGAAGCAGAGAACCTGAGCTCGATGTTGAGGCCGAGGGGCTATTCTTACTCGGGAGCGTGGGCCGTGCCCAAGGTGTCCCACCAACACTTCCGAGACCATGAGACCACGAGGAGTTCGACCCGTGATGAACCCCGTCCGTTCAATCGCTCGCAGCGCACTGCAATCAAGGGCCTGGAAGAACACAAGCAAGTGGATCAGGGGCACCGAAAGGTGGAACCGACTCGAGGACGAATACGACGGCAGCTACGTGAAGGCCGAGGTGGTGGTCTACTTTGGCGATCGGAGCTCGAAGTTCTATCAGCTTGAGCAGTGGATTCCCGTGCTCGAAGAACTCCACAAAACCCATAGGGTCGTCTTGGTCATGCGTAAAGGCTCTGCCCTGCTTCGCACGCTCGAGACCACGCGTCTGCCAGTGGTGTTCAAACGTCGATTCGACCCTTTGCACACCTTCTATCATGCCAACAACTTCAAATTGGCTCTCTACGTCAACAACGGGATGACGAACTTCCAATCGCTGGCATTCGCACCGATGGTGCACGTGCACGTCAATCACGGCGAGTCAGACAAACTGAGCATGGTCTCAAACCAGGCCAAGTCCTATGACAAAGTGTTCGTCGCCGGTGATGCCGCAATTGAACGGCACCGCAGAGCGCTCATCGATTTCGACGAGACCTCTCTCGTCAAGATCGGACGGCCTCAGCTCGACATCGAGCGCCCTCTGGAACTCGAACCCTCTGCTGCACGGACCTTCATGTATGCGCCCACGTGGGAAGGTGAGAACGAGTCCAACAACTACACGTCGGTTGACCTCTTCGGACCGCAGATCGTCGAAGCCGTGCTGCAGATTCCCAATACCCGAGTGATCTACAAACCGCACCCGCGTGTAGAGACATCCAACGATCCGGCGATGACCGAAGCGAACTCTCAGATCCTCGCTCTCCTCGAGGCGGCCAATGAATCGATCACGGACGAATCCAAACAGCATCAGGTGCTGATGCAGGGCGACATCCTCGCCATGTTCGATACTGTCGACCTGCTCATCACCGATATCTCCAGTGTCGGGCTCGACTTCCTCTACCTGCATCCGGAGAAGCCGCTCGTGCTGACTGATCGCCGAAACGACTCGGCTGCTCTCAACGCAGACGCACCGATCAGCCGTGCCACTCCGATCATCGACCGTTCCACGATCGGCAGCTTGGAGCAGATGTTCCAGGAGATGCTGTCCGAGGATTCAGCAGCCGAAGCTCGGCTCGACCTTCGTCGACACTACTTCGGTGAGGGAGGAAAGGGGACGTCGACAGTCCTCTTCACCGACGCGGTCTCGAACCTGATCTCCGCTCGTGCCGCCGATCTGGAGCACTTCCATTCCGACGACAGCATCAATGCCGAATCCGAGGACGAATCCGACCGCGAGTGATCATCCGGTCCAGGACGTCACCCGTTGGTGATGTCCTGGACTCAGTCACCGGCCCTACGGAGTTGTCAGGGGACGGACCGAGAGGTTCCCATACTTCGTGGAATACCATTCCCAGTTCCCGGTCTGCATGGCACGGCGCATCCGCGGGAGGCGAATCCTCCGCTTCGTCGTCCACAGATCGCGAGGCAGTCGCAGGTAGACATCGAAGGTCTCATCGGGAGACTCGGAGAAGCGCTCAAAGTCCACGTCGAAAGTCGCCACATGTCGCCGGCCAAACCGATGGGATGAGGTCGATGAGTTTCCGCAGACGAAGAATGTATTGACCCCGCGCGCGGAGACGACCAGCTCCAGTCTTTCGATGACCTCTCTGTGGAGATGAGCGAATTCGAGTTTGATGCGGCACCCATCCGGCAAAGCCTCGCACTTGGCGCGTTTCACCTCGACAGGGGCACCCGATGTCTCGATGCGGTCATCATGCACGTGTGCGGCAGGCAGTTCCTCGATGGCCGACTTCCAGCGCCGGTATCCGGCCTCCGGCAGATAGTGCTCAACCGTGTCCAAGGCAGAACTGCGCATCGCCGCAACGGTTTCTGCGCTCAGAGAGAGAAACTCCTCGATCTGATCGGCCAGTGCGTCGACATCGTTCCGCGAAGTGATGAATCCGTTCTGTCCCTGTTTGATCAGATCGCGCGGGCCATATGTGATGTCGTAGACGATCGGAATGCAGCCGGCACCCATCGATTCCATCATCGACAACGGCAGTCCTTCGCTGGTGCTCGTCAGCATGGAGAATGAGGCCGATTTCAACCTGTCTGAGACGTCATTGACATAGCCGGGCAGCTCCACTCGATCACGAACGTCAAGAGCGTCGATGAGCTTCTCCAGTTTGGGCCGTTCGGGCCCCTCCCCCAGGACCGTCAGAGAGACGTCAACGCCGCGGTCCCGCAGTTTCGCCACTGCCCGAATCGGATGGTCCACGCGTTTGAGCTCAATGAGGTTGGCGATCATCACGGCCTTACCCATCGACCGTTCCTCCGCACCCTCAGTCAGCACCGATCCCGCCGGCAGCTCTCCGGTCAGAAGCCTGATGTTGTCTTCAGTGAATCCGCGAGCTCGAACGGCCTCCGCCTGCTGACCTGTCTGCACACCGACCACGTCGAAGCGGTCCAAATTGCGTACGGTGTTTAGTCTGCGGGGCAGCACCTGGCCGTGGTTGCCATTCCACGGATAGCGTAGGTGAGTCCCGTGGAAGAACAAGATGAGTGCGAACCTCCGAGCCGAGATCTCGTGGATGAACTCGCTGACCTTTTTGTCATCGACGATGACGACAGCGGGTTCCTGATTCACAGCTGCCTTGATCCAGGCGTTGTAGAAATCTCGCGGACGTCGCCATTCCGCCATCGGCGTTCCGTTCGGAGAATGGAGGATGAATCTTCTGCCCAGTTTCGGATCCCGGACGTCCGCGACCAGCAGGCTGCCGTCTTCCCGGAAATAGTTGCGGCGGATGATCTTGCCGCTGCGCGCATTGCGGACGACATCATAGAAGGCTGTGATGTTCTCGATTTCACCGTCGATGTCCGGAATCGGGTTCCGCGGCCGTTCGCCTTCGAGCTGCGCGAGTTCGTGCTCAGGTCTTTTCCGCAGGTCCTGCCAGATGTTCACCAGCTCGACGTCGTCACTCATTCGTCCCGACGAGACCAAACGATCTCGAACCTCGTCTGTGTCCATTCGAGGGCTGAACGTCAGGATGGTCTGCGACAGCGGCCTGCCAAATTTCTGAAAGCTCCGAATCCGGCGGAGTGCCGCAGTCGTCATTCCGCCCATCGATTCGGGGATCCACCACAGGACGTTGTAGACGTGCACTTCATCGGTCCCGAGTTTCTGGTCGGGCTCGTTCTGGACCTGAGTCTTGTCGTTGACGTCATGCGTACGTCGAGCCATGAAACTCACTGGTGGCATCCTTCTCAGCTCTTCTCGTGCGGCGGTCTCAGCGGCGCTGATCAACGTGTCAGTGTCATGCGACCGAAGTAGCGTGTCTGGCGCCGCCAGTTGACGATCTTGGGGCTGTCCGACGTCTCCCACTGGGCTCGGACGTTCCATTCGTCGCCGATGTCGGAGTACCGTCCGCCGACGATCGTCTGCATTGCGTCAACGTAACTGAGTTTGAGCTCCTGCATCAGACCGATGATCTTGTTGACAAGGCCTTCGCTGCGTATTCCGCTGAGGTTGAGGACAGCAGTCTGCGGGTCGAAGGGAACGAAGTCCTCGGTGAGGTCGGCATGACTTGCGAAGACGAAGTTGAGTGCGCCGACATGATCGTCGCCGAATGAGCTCGCGATCCTCCTCATCAGCGTGAGACCGCTGGAGCGGTTCTTCCTCACATCATGTTTCGCGGCGAGCAATGTGCTCCCGAGTTCGGCCCTCGAAAGCTCGACTATGTCGGCTGAGAACTCACCGGCTGCGGGAACGACGACGAGGCGCTCATGGTCGGGGAACAGCACCGGAAGCAGCGCCTGCACCAGGTCATTCTCGTTCGCGATGTCAGCATAGGACACCGGTCCCAATCTCACGACTGTGCCGCGCGACAGCTGTGCCTGGATCTCATCGGCGGCCTCCGCATTCACTGCTCCGGACGGCAGCCAGACGCGATACCGACCGGAGGCGTGGGCGTCGATGGACGTGACGGCCGTTGCAACCAGAGACTCTTCGCCCTTCTCAACAGTCATGAAGACGTCTGTGACATGTTCTTCTGGAACCGGTCGGTCGGTCGTGTTCACGGCGGCGGAAATGGTTGTGCTCTCTGCGCTCGGCAACGTGGCAGTCGCGAGATACTCATCGGCCGCAGCCATGTCATCGGCAGTGATCTCGACCCACTTCGAGTAGATCTCGTCGTCGGTTGCACCCGTCGCGATGAGCGGCAGGAGCACTGAGAGTTTGTCTAAGATCCCGTCTCGAATGGCGTCGAACTCGGTTTCATCGATGCCGATCAGCCCGCCGAATCGTGAATCCGATTTGTTCTTCGGTTCGAATTCGACCTCGGCGCCCACCGACCGCGCGGGCAGGTTCGCATGCAGTCGCGAGGTGAGAACTCGCTTGTACTTGTAGGCGTAGTCGGCGACCCAGTTGCGGGCCAGTTCCAGGTTCTCCGGGAAGGTCTTGTCGCGGATCGCGGTGACCGTCTGTTTCTTCTTCGGCCCTTTTCCGCCCTTGGTCCAGTCGATTCGCACCGTGCCGGACCGCCGGTCAGCCGACGGAGCAGGAAACAGGGTATCGACCGTCGTGGTGAGGCACCCGGAAAAGAATGCCGGAACACCGACGGCTCTGAGCACGGCGACCGACTGCCAGTCACGGCACCCGACCGGACCGTACTTCTTCAGGTAGGCGATGGCATCGGGGGTGAGCATCTCCGGGTAGCGGACGAAGACGGAGAGCAGAATCGGCCGCAGGTTCGGGTGGAACGGAATGTTGAACGACTTGCCGAAGATGTCGTGCATGTACCACCCGAAGGCGATGTACCAGGTGTCTTCCGGAATGTCCTGATAGACGTTGCCGTCCCTGTAGACCTCGACGAGGTTGAGTTCAGCCTCAGGGCCTGCGTACTTTCGTTCGTCTTTGACCGTCGTGCGGAGCTTTGTGAACAGTTCGGTCAGGCCCGCGTCGCCCGAGAAGCTGAGGTTCTCGTAGCGCAGCAGGTGGCCGATGGAGGCAATCGTCTGGATGTAGTCGCCGATGTTGCGGGACCGGATCCCCGGCTGGTCATAACTGAGCACACCGAAGTTGCGTTTGCCCGGTGTGGTCGGAAGAGGCTCGAGGTGCTTTCCACCTGGAAGCCAATCGAGCATGCGGTTGAGCTCGTAGCGCACCGCCGTATCGATCTGGTCCAACGGCCTCTCGAGGCGTGATTCGATGAGGGTGCGCACATGGTCGAAGGCTCCGATGCAGAAGGCCGATTCAGAGGTGCGCAGCACTGCCTTGTCGCTCCAACGGTCGGTTTCGCCTGCGTCATTCGAGCGGTCGAGCAGCGGCAGGGCTTCCTGCCCGAGGGTGTCGATTGCAGTAGGGAAGTACTCTTCGGCGGCGGCGACGATGATGTCGCGGTCGTCGATCTTCGCAAATTCTGCCCACGACACTTCCGGGTCCGATGACCGCTGATATGCCATTCCGAGGATCACCCTGCCGGCTTCTTCGGTCGACGCACGGCCGCGGAGATTCAGACCGATGGACGCAGCCTCCGCCAGGTGTCCTTCTGCAACGAGAACCCGTGCCGCGTCGACCGCCGATTCCCCGAGAGCTTCACCCTGTGCCAGAGCTTCCGAGAGCGTCGCATGAGCCTTCACCCGCGACAACTGGCGCGATTTTGCGTCGACTTCTCGAGTCGAGGGCGCAACCGTCCAGCCGTCTGTGTCTTCGGCTGTCTTGCCTTTGAGCCCTGAGGCCAGCTTTCGATACGCGCGAGCGGTGTCCGTCGCGATCTTCTTCGCCGATCCGGCGGGCTTCCCAGCTCCGGGCCCTCCGGCGGCTCGTTCGCGCACGTACTTCGTCCCGGACGCTCGTTCCACCACAGGCAGGGCACGTCGGGCGATTCCGTGGACGACGGGTTTGACCAGTTCTCGTCCCTTGCTGAAGTATCGGTCGGCGGCGTTTCGTCCAGTGGTCACTCGCTCAGTCCTTTGCAGAGGTATCGGTCGTTCGTAGCAGTCGGCGGTCAGGGCAATCAGGCACACGGTATCCGACTTGACTGTCAGTTCGATGAACCGCAGCAGTCTCAGTCGAAGGTGCCGAGTCCTGTTCTGCGCAGGCTCGCGTCGAATTGCGGGGCAAGTGTCTGCGCATAGGTCGCGGTGATATGGGCGGTATCGAAATAGGTGATGACTCCGCCGATGACTGACTCGCAGCGCCCCTCAGGGCAGAACCAGTCCTGCGGGTAGATGATCGACAGCCGCTTCGAGTCCATACTCCTCGCCGAGGCGGCCAGCGGGTCCATCCAATGCCACGACTCCGGGGTTCCGGAGCACTGCTCGAGGTCGTCTTCGTGCTTGGCGACGCAATCCGGCACGGTGATATCGGCTCCACCGGGGTATGGGGTGTCCCGAATGACCACAACGTCCAAATCAGCATCGACCCAGCGCTGCAGGATCTCATGGTGCCCGGCGGGTGCCTTCTTCTCGGTCTCTTCCCAGTCCATGCCTTCCAGCGGAGTGGATTGCCGTTCCGAGGTGATCACTGCGTCGAAGCCGCCTTCGGTCGTTCTCTTCGAGACCCAATCGGCGTAATCCTGACATCCCTTTGTTTCCTCCGGCGTCGACAGGTCCTGAGGCAGGGTCGAAATGCTGCAGTTCGAGGCGAGGAACGTGGTGATCGTCAGATCATGCTCGTCGGCCAATCTCTCGAGCGTCGGCAGCCAATGTCCGGCATGCGAGTTTCCGACGAGTGCGACATGCTTCGACCCGTCTCCGTACGTGCATTCCGGTTTGCTCGCATATGGTGCGCTGGCCCAACAGCCATCAGCATAGGCTTTGGACTTGTCCTTCTTCGCCGCAGCGGGTTCCATCTGCAGCGAATCCTTGTCTTCGCAGTTCGGGTTGTCCTTCGCGTTGGGAAGAAGAATCCCGGCACCGAGACAGGAATCGGGGTCATCCAGCTGGGCCTGCAGCTTGTCCTCGTTCTGCTCGACGATGGTGTTGGCGACGACCATCTGGCTGAGCCCCAGAGCCGCGACGAGAGCCATGGCAAGTGCCGCAAACGCAAAGGTCTTCTTCGAACTGCTGAAGAACGACGACTTGCGGAACCGGTTCTCGACCCAGGTCGTCGACGCCCACGCGGCAATGATCGAGACCAGAATGATCGCGATATTGTCCAGTACGCCGAGGCTCTCCGAGCGTCCAAGCTTGGCCGAAAGGTAGGGCACGAGAACGATGAGGGGCCAATGCCAGAGATAGACGGAGTACGAGATATCGCCGAGGAAACGAACGGGCCGCAATGACAGCAGCGCAAGCACGGAGGTCGGGCCGCGCGAGTCAGCGAGGATGACGAGTGCCGTCGAGAGGACCGGGACCAGCGCAATGTAGCCGGGGAACGGCATGTCTGCGCGGATGAGGAAGGTGGCTGCCACAATTCCGGCGAGTCCGACCCACCCGAGCAGAGAGCTGAACGGAAGGCGCTCAGGTCGAACGTAGATGACGAAGACGGCAACCAGCCCGCCCATGGCCAGCTCCCACATCCTGGTCGGGGTGATGAAGTAGGCCATCGCCGGTTCGTTGGCCGTGTAGACGATGGAGAAGATGAGTGAGGCGAGGAAGATTCCGAGAACGGTGAAACCGACGATCTTCTTGGATCGGCCGAGCTTCGCCCCGACCAGGAACGCCAGACCGATGATCATCGGCCAGACGAAGTAGAACTGTTCCTCGACGGACAGTGACCAGAAATGCTGCACCGGCGACGGAGCATTGTCCGCAGCCAGGTAGTCGACGCTGGATACGGCGAAGTCCCAGTTGACGACGTAGAGCCCTGCGGAGAGGATCTGGCGTCCGGTATCGGCCCAGACAGATTGTGGAGCAACGAGGAAGGTTGCGATTCCGACGAGGAAGAGGACGAGCAGTGACGCCGGCAGCAGCCGCCGGACTCGTCGCGCCCAGAACTTTGCCACATCGCCCCAGCTGCGCGGAGGGGACTTGATGAGGTGGCTGGTGATGAGGAAGCCGGAGATGACGAAGAAGACGTCCACTCCGACGAACCCGCCGACGAAGCGGTCGGGCCACAGGTGGTAGAGGAGCACGATGCCCACAGCCAGAGCTCGCAGCCCCTGGATATCGGAACGAAAACCCGAGGGTTGGGGAGGAGGAGTACTTCGCTGGGAGTTCTCAGCAACGGTTGCTGTCGACTGCATCAAAAGGCTCCACTTGGTTTCTCAGTCGGTTGGTTCGGACCCGACTGCTGTCGCTGTCATTGCTCATTTCCGTCGTGCGCAGCCGACAGCATGCTCTCCGGAGACTCCCCGGTCTGATTTCTGCTGTCATGACGCACATCGTTCGCCATGGCGGCGTGACGTCACACGATCGGCGGCCGGCCGTGCCGGGACATTCGAAGAACGCCCCTCCTCGACAGTTTCTGCCTGTCTTCGTCTTGACCCCACGGGTCGAGACGCCATCCGGCGCGCCACCCTTCCATCCACGCTTTGAGCTGGTGAGGCTTGTTGGCCCACTTGATGAACTGCATCAATGTCCAGGAGCCCACATAGGCCCAGCTGAAGGGCCAGGGCAGGTTGCGCCTGGCCAGCCAGACACGGTTCCTCGCGTTCATGTAGAAGTATTCGTCATGGCGTCTCGGGTCGATCACCGGGTGGGCGACGGCGAGGTCGCCCATATACCAGACGATGTAGCCGGCGTCCCAGACCCGCCAGGCGAGTTCGATGCCCTCATGCGCGTACCAGAACGGTGCCGGCCATCCACCGCACTCGTCGAATGCCCGGCGTTGCATGCAGACTGCGCCCTCCCACACGGAGAACACATTCGATGAGTGGTCGGCGCTTCCCTTCTTGAGTCTGGGAATCCACCGTTTCGGCGCGTCCGGCCCGCCAGGTTCTTCGACCCTCGGCTGAATCAGACCGATCTGCGGCTTCGTGCGCATCAGCTGGGCCATACGCATGAGCGAAGTGTCATCAGGCAGCCATGCGTCATCGTCGAGGAAGAACAGGAACTCACCGTCGACATGGGGGACGCCTGCATTGCGCCCGGCCGGAATGCCGAGATTCTCAGGCAGTCCCAATTTCTTGACCTGGCCCGGGATGCCTTCCGGCTCCCACCCGTTGCCCACACAGACGATGTCGAGGTCGACGCCCTTCTGTGCGAGCAGCGACTCGAATCCGCGGTTGAGGTCCTCCAACCGCTTTCCCTGGCTGAGAACCACAACGCCGAACGTGTAGCGTCGATTGTCGTCGAAGTGCTGAGAGAGTATGCGCGAGGATTCGCTCATGACAGCCTCCTCGACGCCATGATCGACAGGAAGTGGCCGATGACCGATAGCAGGCACAGCGGTGCCATGATGAGGATGAGCCAGCGCTCCCCGAACAGCGGGTCGGCTCCTGCCGATACGGCAATCGCAGTGACGATGCTCGAGGCCAATGCCATCAGAGACATCTCGACCGAGTGGAAGATGCGGTGGAACGGAACGAACCGAGCGATGCGCTTGAGGGTAGAAATGACTCCGGGATTGAGTGCTGTCGCTTCCTTCGAGTCCGCGAGCTTGTCGAGTCCGTTGAAGGCACGGGAGACGTGGACCATGTCGTTGAGTGCTTTGTTCAGCAGCACCAATCCGGCCAGAACGGTCCCGGCAAGCAGGAACGGATACGAACCCGCAGGGTCGTCGATGAGGGCATTCCACTCCCCCACGGCCCGCACGCCGAGCGCGACCGCCACCAGACCTTCAGTCGTGTAGTGACCGACTTTGTCGAGGAATACGCCTTTCGCTCCGCTGGTTCCCCGCCACCGTGCGACCTCACCGTCGCAGCAGTCGATGTACATCTGCACCTGTGAGAAGAACACGGCGAGGACCGCTCCCCAGATTCCGGGGATGAGCAGACTCGCGGCGATGCACCATCCTGCCAGGATCATCAGGCCGGTGACTCCATTGGCGCTGATCCTCGTGCGCACGAGGAGCATCGTGAAGTAGATCGAGATATGGCGGAGATAGAGCTGCGCCGTCCAGTGCTCGGCATTCTTGCGGCTGCGGACCTCCGGCGGCTGTGCCTTGGCCCGAAGCTCCGACAGCGTCGGATGTTTTGCCGAAGGCTTTCCGGGCACGTCCGTTCCTCTCAGATCCATGATGATGTCCAGTCACGATAGCGCGGGGGCCGCGCCAGTGCAGTCAGGACTTGCCCAGCTCGCTCTTGATCCGCGTCGTCGAGATCTCAGGAGTCCGCGGCAGGTAGACGACTTCGCACTTGTCCTTGAGGAAGTCGAATTCCCCTGTCCAGTCATCGCCCATGACAAAGGTGTCGATGTGGTACTTGTCGACGTCAGTCGACTTCTGCTCCCAGTTGTCTTCGGGAACGACGAGATCGACGTAGCGGATGGCTTCGAGCATGTGCTTGCGCTCTTCGTAGGAGAAGTACGACTTCTTTCCCTTGCCGGCGTTGAATTCGTCGCTCGAGAGCGCAACGACCAGGTAGTCTCCCTGGTCTTTGCAGCGTTGGAGCAGTCGAATATGCCCGTAATGGAGCAGGTCGAATGTTCCGTACGTGATGACTCGTTTCATGACTGATTCCGTTCAGAGGTCGAAGCTCACCTCGTGAGCCGCAGAATAAGTTCCGCGTTAGTTTATCATTTTGTTACTTCCGGTTAAGGAAGTGTTACACGGCTCACTCGTGGTGCTTCAAGCGGCGTTCTTCGGACCGGTTGCTGATCACTTGTTCGCTCGATCGGATGAAGCGAGCGGTCTGCGCTCCCGCCGCGGTGTCGCCCAGATAGAACTGAGCCAGTTCGGCGACCGAGCCGGTTCGAGAGACGGCTTCGTCGATGAGGTCGACGACGCTTTCCCGACTCGCCGGATCCACGGCCGGACACCGGTCGAGCAGACCTCCCTCGAGCACTTCTGCTTCCGGCTGCTGGGGCTTGACCATCACCAGCGGTTTGCCGGACGCAAGCCAGTCGAATGCCACCGATGTCATCTCGACCACGGCCAGGTCGGCCTCATCCAGCTGCCACGACACGTCCGGACTCTCATCGAGGAATCCTCGTGGATCGGCCTCGACGATCTCCGCGACGTTCTCCGCTGCCTTTTCGAACTCGTGGCGCATCACCCCCGTCCGCGGATGGGGTCGGAAGATCACACAGTACCCGGCGTCGAGCAGGGAGGTGACGATCTCCTCCCCGTTGTAGGCGATGGTTCCATATGCCATCGACGGAGAGTCGCCTTCCCACGTCGGGGCGTAGAAGACCGCCTTGCCGTCGGTGTTTTCGGCCTTGAACTCTTCCCACTCGGGCGGAACCGATCGCGGTCGATCCAGTTGGGGCCGCCCTACGTCGAACATGCGATCATCGCTCATGCCGTACAGAGTCTGCTCGATCCGCTCTCGTGCCGCCTGCCCGGCCGTGAATACGTAGTCGTAGCCCTTGAGCTGATTGGAGATCATCGAGATCTTCTCACTCTCACCATGGCTGAGGTGCACATGAGCCGGTTCGGGATAGCGCAGGGCCTGAAAGTTGCTCGTGCCCTGGTTGACATAGAATACGGCCCGCAGACTCGGTGCCTGCATGAACTCGTCGAGTCCCTTCGTCAGGCGTGAGAAGCGGACGGGAAAAGAGGTGACGCCCTTGAGGTGTCTGGCGACGAGCGAGTTCCGGACGATGATGCCGAAGGGACGATCCCCGTAGCCGAGGTCGTTCAGTCGGGACTCGAGCTGCTCGAACGGCCACAGCCACTGTTCGAGTTGGTAGACCGAGCTGAGGTCCCCGGCGAAGTACGCGGCCACGACGAACGCGTCGTCGTCCTGCGGGTTGAAGTCATCGGGCAGCCGAGACTCACGAACGCGTTCACGCAGTCGTCGCGCGGCGAGCTTGGCGACTGACTGCGCAAAGGAGGCACCACGAACTGCGGTATGCGGCAGATCTGCCGGTAGGAAGGTCATGGAGACTATTGTGCATGCCTATCTGTGTTCGACCTGAACTCGACCTCCGTTCCCAATGAACTGCGTTCCGGTGCGCAATCGCTGCGCCCGGCTGCAATCGGCTAGTTTTGGGTGAGATTCTGCGAAAGGGAGCACATGTCATCACACAGCCGGCAGCGGTTCGATCGACCGTCATTGCGAAAGCGCACGATGGGAGCGTCCGCAGCGACCGCCCCTCGCGTGTCATCGGTGTTCAGCCGCAGGATCGTCGACAGCGAGCCTCAGCAGCTGCAGGTCACGGAGGCTTTCAGCGACGCCCTGAGCGCGCACGCCGCCGATCGCTCCGAAACTCAGGCGACGGGATCGATCACACAGGTGGTGATTCCGCATTCGACACCCGAAGTCCTCGCGGAAGTCGCCTCGGCGTGGGACCTGCATCCGGTTCTCGTCGATGACCTCTTCCACGCGAACCAGCGGGCCAAGGTCGAACGCTACGGTGATGTGCTCTTCGTCGTCCTCAAATCGGCGGTCTACATCGACGCGAAGGAGGAAGTCGAATTCAACGAGTTCCACCTGCTGATGAAGGACGACGCGCTCGTCATCATCTGCCAGGGAGACCGGTTCATCGACGGCACTCCGATTCCACCGGACACAGATGGAATCCAGGAGTACTTCTCGAACGAGAAGCGCAGCTGGACGAAAGACCGCGACCTGCTCGCCCTCGGCCCCGAGGCTCTCATCTACCGCCTCCTCGATACCGCCGTCGATGGCTACTTCCCCGTCCTCGACGGACTGCAGGATGACAAGGACGGGATCGAACGTCAGGTGTTCAGCGGGGACACCGCCGCAGCCGAGCGCATCTATCTCCTCAGCCAAGAGGTCATCGATGTCCTCCACAATTCGACCCACCTCAATCGCCTGACGCAGGCACTGGGCAATGGTGCAGCCAAGTACGCGATCCCCGATGAGCTGCGGGCCTACCTCGATGACGTCACCGACCACCTCACTCGGGTTCTCGCCGAGGCGGGCGAGCTGCGTGAGTCCCTGTCGCAGATCCTCAACGTCAACTCCACCCTCGTCGCTCAGCGGCAGAACGAGGACATGAAGAAGATCTCCGGGTGGGCGGCGATCCTCTTCGCGCCCACCCTCGTCGGAGCGATCTACGGCATGAACTTCGACGATATGCCCGAACTCCATTGGGCCTTCGGCTACCCGATGGCGTTGGGGCTCATGCTCGGGCTGGGCATCGTGCTCTATGTGGTCTTCCGGGTCAAGAAGTGGATGTGAGTTCGGGCGCGTTCGCGGCCGAGTCCGCCTCGGCGTCGAGCACGTGGCCGCTGAGATTGCCGTGCTTGGTCGTGTACAGCCGAATCCGATCAGTGTTGTTGCCGATGGCGTCATCCCGGCTGGAGATGCGTGCCCGTCCGAAGCCGCGACCGCCGGCGACGTCGACCGAGAGATCCAGATAGCCGGTGACTCCACCGCCCCATGCTTCCGGCGGGATCGTGGCCGAGGCAGTGCGCTCATCCGAGTTCGCTCGCACTCTCCCATAGTGACTTCCCACTCGAGACGTCCATGACACGTACACATCGACCGGTGCGATGGTTCCCATCCCTGACAGTGCCACGGACAGGTCGATGCCTTCGCCCGTCACCCGGGCGTCCAGCAGTTCCGCGCGCAGCTCGGAGAATTCGCGTATGGGAGTGAAACGCTGTCTGCTCAGCACCTGCCCCCATCTGTCGACGATCGCGGGCGCAGCGAAGTCGGCCGCACGATCGATCGCGTTCCGTCGCATCGCCTTCACCTCGGCTTCCGGCATGGTCAGGAACGTCGCAATGGTGTCCGACAGTGCCGCGACATCGCCGGCCGGAACGAGGAATCCGTTGACGCCGTGGTCGATGATGTCGGCCGGTCCGTATTCCACCGCGTAGCAGATGGGGATGCATCCGGCCGACATGCTTTCGAGTACGACCAGCCCTTGGCCTTCGTAGCGGCTGGTGAGCACGCTGAATGAGCTCGTGTGGAAAGCCGATTTTGCGCCGGAGACGTGACCGCGGAGGCGGACACGCTCGGCGAGGTCCCGGTCAGCGATGAGGCCGGTCAGCATCGCGCGGTCCTCACCCTCGCCGTAGACGTCCAGAGTCACCGCGGACTCGGCGTCCGAGATCCCTGCGATCGCCTCGATGGCGTCTTCGACCCTCTTCTGGGGCACGAGTCGAGCGATCATCGCGCCTGTGCCGCGAGGCCGGGATGCTGCCGGATCGCCGTTGAGCTGGTGTGTGAGGTTCGATACCGTACTGATCTTGCCGGCCGACAGCTCCAGCTCGTTCATATCGTGCCTCTGAACGTCGGTGAGCGTCGTGACCAGATCGAAGGCATCGAGGCTCCGGAGGAAACCGAACTTCTCTGCCGAGAGCTCACCGTCACCGTCGACGTGCGGCGAATTGAGATGGTGATTGTGCACGACTTGGCAGAGGATGATGTTCTCGCGGCGATATCCGTGGATGAGATTTCCGACGAATGCTGAGTCACAGATGAGGTATGACGGTTTCGTCCCGATCACCACGTCGAGCCAGGCCTGGTAGAACTCCCGGGCTGTCGCCCACTGTGCAATGATCGTCTGCTCACGATCGAACAGAGTGATCAGACGTCCGCCTCGGCGGCCTCGCTTCTTCACGTCCTGGCGGTCGACGACGAGCAGGTGCCCACGATCATGGTAGCGATCGACTTGGAGCAGCCGACCGTCAGGATCGTTCCTCTGCTCAGACCATTCCCGCCCGGTCCGCTTCAGCGCATCGTCGGCGGCCGCAGGGTCGGGGTCGAGCGTGCCGACCATGCGTCGCAGCTTTCGGTCGGACCACGCGGTGAGGTCCTGCCACAGGTTGCTCACCTTCACACGACGGTCGATGCGGTCGGCCACGCGGAGTTCCCGTTGTCGGTCGCGCCCTTTGAGCT
Source organism: Brevibacterium sp. VCM10 (assembly GCF_000583215.1). NCBI lineage: Bacteria > Bacillati > Actinomycetota > Actinomycetes > Micrococcales > Brevibacteriaceae > Brevibacterium > Brevibacterium sp. VCM10. The sequence goes on along the minus strand of NZ_JAJB01000038.1, from coordinate 24,158 downwards.
CGGGGCTCAGGGTGAGGATCTCGACGGTTCTGTTGTCGAGGCGGGCGAAGGCCGAGCTGCGTTCGAGGGACACCGTGGTCATACCGCCGAAGTCGTCGGTGATGCCCCAGGTCAGGGTGTAATAGCGGCCTTCGGGAAGGATGCCGCGGTGGGGAAAGCGGTGGGGATGAGGGTGCGCGGGCTTCGCTGTGGGGATGACGTTCACTACAGAAATATAGGCCGAAAGCGCCGGCGGCGTTCGCCGACACGCCACTGCGGCACGTTCCTCAGCTCGATGCCCGCGAAGCGGGGGTACGGCAGTTCACGGCCGCCTCGGCGAGGTTTTTCATTTCCCACCCGTTCGTCCACTGGGCCGATGACGTTCACGGCGGCTTCGCCACACGATCACCTGCCCTCCATAGCGTCGAGGGCGTGATTACACAGAGAGCAGCATCCAAGCGCACCCGTCCATTCACCATCCTCGCCACCGCGGCGCTCACCGCCTCCGCCACCTTCGGCGCAGGCCTCGCCCCAGCGGCAGCCGCCGGGCTCGGCTCCGCCAGCGACGCACCAGGGCTCGGCTCCCCCAGCGATTTCACCGCCCCGGACAAGGTCGCCGACATCGAATTCCCGACCACGATCTCCCACCGAGGCGGCGCCGACGTCTACCCAGAAGAATCCATGGAAGGATTCACCGCCTCAGCGAAGGACGGCTTCCTCCCCGAAATGGACATCCAGTTCCTCGAAGACGGCACCCCCGTCCTCATCCACGACGACACCGCCGACCGCACTCTCAACGGTGCCACCGGACCCATCCGCGACCTCAGCCGGGAGGAATGGGACGCCGCCACGATCAAGCATCCCGCCGGCGGAGAAGACGCCGAAACCGTCACCCTCGACGAACTCCTCGACGAGATGGGAGGCGAGGTCGTCCTCGTGCCCGAGATCAAGCCCGGAGCCACCCCAGAGGAGGTCGACCGAGTCCTCGACGAATTCGACGAACGCGGACTGAAAGATTCCCTCGTCGTCCAGTCCTTCGACTTCGAAGCTGCGAAGACGATCGCCGAACGCGGATACACCTCGCTCTACCTCATGGGGTCGACCATGCCGAAGGAATCACCGGCAGAGATCAAGGACGCCGGCATCGAATGGGTGGGACCGAGCAAGAACCTGCCGACGAACAAGATGCGCGAGCTCGACAAGGCCGGCTTCCACGTCGCCCCGTACACGCTGGCGACCGCGAAGGACGGGAGCCGACTGCCCGGGTTCATCGACGGCTACTTCACCGACGACGCCTGGACGGACTGAGCAGACTGCACGGATTCCGTTTGATTTCGTGCCCGGACGGCTTCGGTCGTCCGGGCACGGTCGTGTCTGAGTGCATGATCGAGTCTGGATCGGCGCTCCGGCGGGCTGTCAGTTCTGAGGCCGCCAGAGCAGGACCTTCAGACCCCAAGCAAGGGCACCGGAGAGTGCTCCGACCAACACTCCGGTCAGAAGGCTCGAGCCGACTGCGAAGGTGCGGAATACCAGTGCCTGCGCCCCCGGGTCGAGGGCAGCGAGATTTCCTCCGAGCTCCGGCGGGTTGTCGCCCATCGAATGGTTCCACAGGATCTGGTGACCGAGCGCCAGGAAGACTCCATAGCAGAGGCCGACGGCCAGGAGCGTGGTGAGAGGGCTCGGGACCCTCGCCACCAGGGCGGTGACGATCCAGATGATCGGCGGCAGAAAGACGAACAGGGCGTTGGCGAATGTGCCCTCATGGATGATGTCGAGGTCGTGGAAGACCACTCGTGGTGCCGCGAGAAGCGCGAGCCCCACGATCACGACGAGCGGCAGGCCGAGCCGACGTCGCATCGGGGTGGAGCGGGGCTCCTCGTCGGGGGAAGTGGCGGGATGGTTCATGGTTCGTATCCTGTTCCTCGCGGTCTCGGTCTCGACACGTGGCCACTGCCCGATGGTGAGGGGCAGCTGCGAGGCTGTGCCGTCGTTGTCGTCGTCCACGATACGAAGCACCGCGCGGATCGTCATCGGTCCGGTATCGACACCTGAGTCGCTTTGCGTCTCATTCCCCGTACTTCAGAAGGCGACGGGCGGCAGCACGGTCACCACTGTGTCGTGAGGAAGTATTCGATGGCGATCGCGGACGCCAACTGCGTCGCCAGCAGAGGGCGATGCCACCGCAGCGGCAGCAGCGACGGCAGCAGCAGCACCCAGATCGTGAACGGCAGCCAGATGCGTTCGACCTCCGCCTTGCTCATGCTCGACAGGGTCGCCAGAAGGATCGTGGACAACCCGGCGCTTCCCAGCACAGCGACGGCCCGCCGATTCCTCTCGCCGCGCCGCCACGCTTCGGCGATGCCGCGGGGAATGGCCGCCCAGACTGCCAGACCGATGGTGAAGGTCCAGGCGCCGATGTTCGCCCACACCCAGTAGCCGTACTGCCGTTTGGATTGGATTCCGTCGTAGTACCGGGTGACCAGGACGGGGAAGCCCTCCCACCAGCGGAATCCGGCCAGTGTGAATGCCGCGGCGACGAGCAGCGCACCACCGAGCGCCCACCACAGCGCCTCCCACCGGCCGCCCAGCCAGATCACGGCGATCGCGAGGACGCCCAACAGCACCAGGCCGTAGGAGAAATAGACGCACAGTCCGAGCAGCAGCCCGGCCGGAATCCCGCAGCCGATCAGTCGCGTTCGGCGGGTCGCCGTCGCAGCCAGCGCCAACAGCGCCAACCCCCAGGCGGCCGTGGCCGTGAACATCGCATCCGCCGACACGCCCATCCAGATCGCCGAGGGGGTCGCCACGATCCAGGGGGCGACACGGCGCGCGTAGGTCTCCGAACTCAGGGTGCGCACCGTGAGCAGAACCGCGACGACTGCCGTGCTGCCGATGGTGAGGACGATGATGCCCGCCGTGTACGGGTCCGAGATGCCAAGGCGGTCGAGCACGATGAAGAACAGCGTTGCGCCCGGAGGGTGACCGGCGATGTGAATCGGCCAATGTCCCTTCGCATCCAGGGGCACTCGTTCGATGAACCCGGTCAGGAACCCGGAGATCGACGGCACCTCCTTGGCACCGACGAAGTACTCGCTCGGACGGGCGAACACCTTGCTGATGCTCTCTGCGCCCCGGACATGGCCCAGCGCAGCCGTCCACAGCCAGGATGCGGCGAAGACCGCGACCAGGAAAGGGCCCCACCTCAGGGCGGAGATCATTCGCCGCCACACCAAGAACCCGGTCAGCGCCACCAGCACGGGAAGCAGCAGTGTGGGGGTGAAGCCCGGAGTCCATCTCGCCTTCAGCGGGGGCCAGTAGATGAAGACATCGGTTCCGGTGACTCGCGGCCAGGCAATGGCGACGGCGACGACGATCGCACCGATGAGTGTGCTGACGACTGCTGCGACCCAGACCTTGCGCGCAGGGAAGGAGGCTTGTGTGGGCACTTTCACATTCTAACACTGGTAGTGTCGCCCTATGCCCGATCCCTTCGCACGTGAGCCGCTTGCCTGCACCGTTGTGATTCCCTGCCGCGACGAGGCACCAGCCCTGCCGGGAGTGTTCAGCACGATCCCCGAGCGCATGCAGGTGATCGTCGTCGACAACGGGTCGGTCGACGACACCGCCGACGTCGCCCGCCGCCTCGGTGCCGACGTGGTCCGTGAAGAGGTCGCCGGCTACGGCGCCGCTGTGCACACCGGAATCCTCGCCGCTACGACCCCCTTGGTCGCAGTGCTCGACGGCGACGGGTCCATGGATGCCGCCGACCTGGCCGACCTGGTGTCGGCGGTGAACAGCGGAACGGCCACGATGGCGATCGGACGCCGCCGCCCGGAGACCAGAGACAGCTGGCCGTGGCACGCACGGGCCGGAACCGCGTTGCTCGCCTGGTGGATTCGGCACAGCAGCGGCTTCGCGGTGCACGACCTGGCCCCGATGCGGGTCTGCCGTCGGGACGATCTGCTGGCCTTGGATATCAGAGACCGCCGGTTCGGCTATCCGCTGGAGCTGATGATCCGGGCGTCTCGAGCCGGTTGGACCGTGCATGAGAAGGACATCGTCTACCGTCGGCGCGCGCAGGGAACGAAATCCAAGGTCTCCGGGACGGTGCTGGGGACGTGGCGGACCATCGTCGATTTCGCCGGGGTGCTCAAGTGAGCGCGGCGCCGACGGTGCTGGTGGTCGCCAAGGCACCCGTTCCCGGTCAGGCCAAGACCCGTTTGGCGGCGACCATCGGCGACGAGGCGGCCTCGCGGATCGCCGCCGCCGCGCTGCTGGACACGCTCGAGGTCGTGAACGGCCTGGGCCGGCCCGTGGTCATCGCGATGACCGGTGACCTCGATCAGGCGACGCGAGGAGGCGACATCGCCTCGGCGTGCGCCGGGCACCGGGTCATCGCCCAACGCGGCGACTCGTTCGCCTCCCGGCTCATCGCCGCGCACCACGATGCCGACTCCGGGCACGGTGTCATCCAGATCGGCATGGACACGCCGCAGGTCACCACCACCGACCTCGAGGCAGCGGCAACGGCCTTGGACAGCCATGACGCCGCGCTCGGTCTGGCCGAGGACGGGGGGTGGTGGGTGCTGGCGGTGCGCAGGCCCGCCTGGTCGTCCTGCCTGTCCGCGGTGCCGATGTCGCGACCCGACACCGGTGTGCGCACCGAGGAGGCGCTCCTGCGCGAGGGCGCTCGGGTCGCCGCCGTTCCCGTCCTGGCCGATGTCGATCGGTGGGAGGACGCACACGCGGTCGCCTCCCTCATCCCGCACAGCCGTTTCGCCGCCGAGGTCGCCGACGCCGCCGACCGTGAACAGATCGGAATCCAACCATGACCGACACCATCGACTTCGCACCGCTCGACGCCTTGAACGCCGCGATGTCGGGCCACGACTGCGACGTGGTCAGGGCGGACGGCACGACGATCCGGTTGGATGTCCAACAGTGGATCGGCGCCCCCGATGCCGCCGACCATGCGCTGTTCCTCGACCGCTGCACCGGCCCGACGCTCGACGTCGGCTGCGGTGCGGGGCGCCTCGCCGGAGCCCTGGCCGCTCGCGGCGGCACGGCTCTGGGGATTGATGTCTCCCCCGTCGCGGTGAGACTGGCCCAGGAACGCGGCGCGACCGCCGTCCACGGCAGCATCTTCGATGCCGTCCTCGAGGAAGACAGCTGGCAGTACGCTCTGCTGGCGGACGGAAACGTGGGCATCGGCGGAGATCCGGTCCGGCTGCTGCAGCGGATACGCGAGCTGATGCGCCCGGCAGGATCCGTCCTCGTCGAGGTCGACGCGCCCGGCACGGGACTGGCCCACGAGAGGATCCGACTCCGCGTGCGAGGACAGCTCACCGGCGCATTCGCCTGGTCACGCGTCGGCGCCGACGCCATCGTCGACGTGGCCGCAGCCGCAGGTCTGCACGGCTGCCGACTGCACAGCCATGGAGGCCGTCACGTCGCCGAACTCACCCGTGACGGGCAGGCCTGAACGATGCGCTGGCGCAGCCCCCTGCGCGGACAGTGGCTGACCTCGGTCTTCGGCGCCGTACTCCTGGTCGCACTGCCGATCGTCGCACTGACCGGTCTGCTGTCCTACCTCGCCTATGCACCGCAGCTGGGACAGGCCCTCCCCGGGAATGTGGGCTGGCTGCGGCCCCCGCCCATCGAATGGCCGACCTCTCCCTCCTGGGCCTACCAGCTCAACCAGGGCACCCACGTCGTGCTCGGCATGGCGGTCATTCCGCTCGTGCTCGCCAAACTGTGGTCGGTGACGCCGAAGCTCTTCGCCTGGCCGCCGGTGCGCTCGATTGCGCACGCCCTCGAGCGGCTGTCGCTGCTCCTGCTCGTCGGCAGCACCCTGTTCGAACTCGTCACCGGCGTGCTGAACATCCAATACGACTACCTCTTCGGGTTCAGCTTCTACGTCGCCCACTACTACGGGGCGTGGGTCTTCATCGCCGCCTTCGTCGCTCATGTGTGCCTCAAACTTCCGACGATGGTCTCGTCCCTGCGTTCCCGGTCGTTTCGCACCGTGCTGCGCACACCGCTTGCTGAGACTCGCCCGGAACCGGCCGATGCCGACGGACTGGTGGCCGCTCGCCCCGACCCGCCGACGATGAGTCGTCGCGGTGCGCTGGCCATGGTCGGCGGAGGATCCGCGCTGATTGCGCTGCTGACCATCGGCCAGTCGATCGGCGGCGCATTCCGGCCGCTGTCCGTGCTGCTGCCCCGAGGCCGCGTCCTCGGCGACGGGCCCAACGACTTCCAGGTGAATCGGACGGCCGCCGCCGCCCGGATCAACCCCGATGACACCGGCGACGCATGGCGTCTGCGGCTCAGCGGCGGACCCGACGATATCGTCATCGACCGCGCACAGCTGCTGGCGATGCCCGAGCACACCGCCGACCTGCCGATCGCGTGCGTCGAGGGATGGTCGACGACGCAGACCTGGACCGGTGTGCGCCTGGCCGACCTGGCGGACCTGGCCGGTGTCGGTGAACCATCCTCGGCGCGCGTCGAATCGCTGCAGGAGTCGGGGACGTTCCGGGCCGCCTCGCTGCAGCGCAATCAGGTGCTCGCACCCGACTCGCTGCTGGCGCTGCGCGTCAACGGCGCAGACCTGTCTGACGATCATGGCTTCCCGGCCCGGATCATCGTCCCGGCCATGCCCGGTGTGCACAACACCAAATGGGTGCGTTCGATCGAGTTCAGGAGCTGATGTGCCGAACTCTCACGGACGATTCCGCAGGTTCTACGGAGCCGGTCTGCCGCACCTGCTGGTGCTCACGGGGTGTTTCCTCATCGCCGGCTGGGCGCTGACTGCCCTGGGTCCAGACCGGCTGTTCGGAGCCGAAGTGTGGTGGCAGTCGGTCGCCGTGTGGTTCGTGGGTGCGGCGGTCGTCGTCGATCTCGTCCTGCTTCCCCTGTGCGCCGCGGCGAACCGGGCGCTCGTCGCCGCCCTCGGCTCCCCGCGGACGAATCCGCGCACCGGTCCCCGAATTCCGGTGATCAACCACATCCGGGTGCCGGTACTCGCCGGCGGACTGCTGCTCGTCGTGTTCCTGCCCGGCATCATCGAACAGGGTGCGCGCACCCACCTGGCCGCCACCGGGCACGCCCATGCGCCGTTCCTCGAACGCTGGCTATGGCTGACGTTCCTGTTCTGCTGTCTCAGCGCCCTGGCCTACGCAGTCCGATACTGCGTGCGCCGGGGACGACGAACACCATCAACCGAAGGAGAACGTGATGACTGAATCACCCGACGTCGCCATCATCGGCGGCTCCGGCTTCTACACCTTCCTCGAGGATCCCGAGGAGATCGAGGTCGAGACGCCGTTCGGCGCACCATCGGCGCCCGTCGCGATCGGCAGCATCGCCCATGCGGGCACGAACCGGACCGTGGCCTTCCTGCCCCGACACGGTCAGGGCCACGAATACCCGGCTCACCGTGTGAACTACCGCGCCAACATGTGGGCCCTGCGCAGCCTCGGAGTCCGGCAGGTGCTGGCGCCGTGCGCTGTCGGCGGCCTCAACCCCGAACTCGGGCCCGGCTCGCTGATGGTCCCCGATCAGCTGGCCGACCGGACATACGGTCGGAAGCAGACGTACTTCGACGAAGGCGCCTGCCATGTCTCCTTCGCCGACCCGTACTGTCCACGGCTGCGCACCGCTCTGCTCGACGGTCTCGCCGCCGATCGCGAACCGCCGATCGACGGGGGAACCATGGTGGTCATCGAGGGTCCGAGATTCTCCACCCGGGCCGAGTCCCAGTGGTACGCCGCACAGGGTTGGGACATCGTGAACATGACCGGCCAGCCCGAGGCGATCCTGGCCCGGGAACTCGAGCTGTGCTATGCCACCGCAGCATTGGTCACCGACCTCGACGCGGGCATCGACGCCTCACACGCCGTCGCTCAGTCGGAGGTCTTCGAAGTCTTCGCCGCGCACACCGAGCGGTTGAAATCGAGCCTGCGCACCGTGATCGCCTCCCTGTCGACCGAGCGGCCGTGCGACTGCTCCAATGCGTTGGACGGAATGACCCTGCCGCTGGAGCTGCCATGAAGGTGCTGCTGACAGGCGCCGCCGGATTCATCGGACGCCACATCCATGAGGCCGCGACCGCCGCGGGCCACGAGGTCACCGGCGTCGACCTCATGCTTCCGCAAGCCCACGGGACCACCGCCGAGGCGCCTGCCGGGGTGGTGCCCGGCGACATCCGAGATCCGCACCTCCTCGACGAGCTGCTCGCCGACGTCGACGTCGTCTGCCATCAGGCCGCCACCGTCGGCAACGGCGTCGATGCCCAGGACCTGCCCGGCTACGCCGCCCACAACGACCTCGGCACCGCCACCCTGCTGGCGGCGATGGCCCGGACCCGGACGACCCGCCTGGTCCTGGCATCGTCCATGGTCGTTTACGGCGAAGGACGATACACCTGCCCTGTCGACGGCGATGTGCCGCCGGCACCACGGCAGGACAGGCGACTGCGGTTGGGCCGCTTCGACCCGCTGTGCCCACGCTGCGGAGGCGAGGTCGAGCCCCACCTGATCGGCGAAGAGGCCCCCTTTGCTCCGCGCACGGCCTATGCCGCGTCGAAGATCGCTCAGGAGAACTATGCCGCCGCCTGGTGCACCTTGGAATCGGGCCGCGCCATCGCTCTGCGCTACCACAACGCCTATGGGCCGGGCATGCCGGCGGACACTCCCTATTCCGGGGTCGCAGCCATCTTCCGCTCGGCGCTCGAACACGGAGAACCGCCGCAGGTCTTCGAGGACGGCAACCAGCTGCGGGACTTCGTCCACGTCACCGACCTCGCCCGTGCGAACGTCGCCGCGATCGACGCGGTGGGCAACCATCCTCTCGGAGTGAGCGCCTACAACATCTGCTCGGGGCAGACCTATACGATCGGCGATATGGCCCGACGACTGGCGACGGTGATGAACGGCCCGGCACCGGTGATCAACGGCCGGTACCGGTCCTTCGACGTCCGACACGTCGCCGCCTCCCCGCAGGCGGCTGCCGACGGCCTGGGCTTTGCGGCCAGGATCGGTCCCGACGAGGGCATCGCCGAACTCGCAACGGCACCGCTGCGCCACCGTTGACGGGTCTCAGGTTCGTCGCTTCCCGCCGCAGGAGAGGCCGCGATCGAACAGCCTCGGCGACACTGTCCCTCACAAGTCGACACCGCCGCATCCGACCGCCACAATAGGGTCACCGACCCCGGTGACGACGTCTGGCCCCGATGGTCGCCGATTCAGGACAGTCCGCCGAAAGCGAGAACACCGATGCATGGCAATCAGGTCGAAGCCACCGACGACCATCCCACCGAGCCCTCCCCTGCTGAGGGCGCCGATTACGATGCCGACTCGCCGGCACTGACTGCGGAGATCGGAGAATGGGCGCGCTCCATGGCCCAGGAGTCCGACGACCTCGTCCTGGAGATGATGGTCCAGGAGGCCCTGCGAGTGATTCCGGGAGTCGACTATGCCTCCCTGTCCATCGTCGGCCGTGACCGCCGGATCCGGTCATGCGCGCCCTCGCATCCGATCCCGGAACGTTTGGATGCTGTGCAGTCCGAGCTCCAGGAGGGCCCGTGCCTCGAATCGATTCGTCAGGAGCGGATCGTGCGCGCACCCGTCTTCGACGAGTCGTCGCCGTGGCCGGGATTCGCCGCCCGTGCCCTCGACGAAGGAGTGCGGAGCATGCTCGCCTTCCAGCTCTTCGTCGAGGTCGACAGCCTCGGTGCGCTCAACCTCTATTCCGTCGAACCCCGCGCGTTCACCCGCGACTCCGAGGAGATCGGATCGGCGCTGGCGGCACATGCATCGTTGGCGCTGGCCTATTCGCAGAGGCAGGGACAGCTGTTCGAAGCGGTATCATCCCGCGATCTCATCGGTCAGGCGAAGGGGATCCTCATGGAGCGCCACAAGATCGGCGAACACGATGCCTTCCGCGTGCTCGCCGCGGCCAGCTCCCGGTCGAACAGGAAGCTCCACAGCATCGCCGAGGAACTCGTCACCACGGGCATCCTGCCGGGAGCGGCCGCCGGGTGAGCGCCGCGGAGGTCCGGCCGCGATGCCCTCTCGTTCGAGGTTTGGCGACGGTGGGGAGCTTCGCTAGACTTCAGTCAGGTCAAACAGTCGGCCTGCCTTCTTTAGGAGACCGCTGTGTACACCCTTCTCAACAATCGTGCGGCTGCGAAGTTCGATCTGTATCTGCCGGGCCGCCTCGTCGCCTCGCTGCACTATACGATCTCGCCGCAGGAGATCATGTTCGTCTACTGTGAGGCCATCGACTCCACCGATGCCGATCAGCACTGCCGGGAGCTCATGCGCCTGGTCATCGAAGACACCCGCAACCGTCGCATGCCGATCACCGTCTCCTGCCCGATCGCATGGAAGTCCATCGATGACGATGCCGCCCTCCGATCGGGCCTCCACGCTCTGAAGTCCAGCTTCGGACGCAAATCCCACCAGCCGGCTCCGCAGTGACGGGGAACCCTCCCCGACGCTGCTGAGCGGCCGTCGGCACCGAATCCACGGCACCGACGGAACAGCAATGCACACAGTGGCTCCGCCACCGATCAAGAAAAGAGAGTCCGCAATGGCATTCGTCCTCTGGATAATCGCAGCTCTGCTCGTCATCTCCGGGATCTTCGCGATCTTCCGCAAACAGCTCCTCTGGGGCATCGTCCTCATCGTCGTCGGATGCCTGGTCGGCCCCGGAGGCGTGAGCCTCTTCACCTGAGTTCCCCGGGAGCACTGTCCCCGCGGGAAGCCCGATGCTCGAATTGTGGTCGCTATCGGATACTTCTGAGCGGGAAATAGGTCGCTATCGGATACTTTCGTGCGCTGAAAACTATCCGATAGCGACCTATTTTTTGGTACAGCGAGTCAGTCCCCAGGGCGACACTGATCGCATCCTGCCGCGACAGTCACCCTGCGAATCGAAAGGTTCACCATGACCGATGATCGATCTTCCCACCGCCGGTCTGAGACCGGCCGGGCGGCGTTGGACGCGGCGCTCGGGCACATCAAACGCCCGGAGTTCGCCACCGATCTGCTCCAGATCGCCAAGGGCGTGCTCGCCGCGACCGGCGCCTGGTGGCTGTCCAGCACGGTCTTCGACAGTCGGATGCCGTTCCTCGCTCCGTGGACGGCGCTGCTGACCGTCCACGCCACGGTCTACAGGTCGCTGTCGCGAGGGGTGCAGACGACCATCGCCTCGGCCATCGGCGTCGGCATCTCCTTCCTCATCGGCAGCTACCTCGGTGTCAGTCTCTGGACCTTCGCTCTGGCGATGTTCGTCGGTCTGGCCGGAGCCAGACTCTCCTGGATCCGTGACGAAGGGGTCGCGATCGCCACGACCGCGATCTTCATCCTCGGTGCCGGTTTCGATTCGCAGCAGCCGCTGCTTGCCGACCGCCTCCTCGAGCTCGCCCTCGGCGTGGGCGTCGGCATCGCCGTCAATCTCATTGCGCTGCCGCCCTTGCGCGACCGTCAGGCGGAGCGCTATATCGACAGCGTGAATCGGCAGATGGGTGAGGTGCTCATCGACATGTCCGACCAGTTCACCCATTCGTGGGACACGGAATCTGCCGAGACCTGGTTCGAGAGGACCGAGGCGATGAGCCGAGAGCTCAACTCAGCCTGGCAGACCGTGCGATTCGCCCGCGAGAGCCGCCGTGTCAACCCGCGAACGGCGATCGGGGTGAGGAGGCAGCGCCGGTCCCCCACCGCCGACTCGACCGAGAAGGAGGGCTTTGAGAGCATCCTGCTCAGGGCCGACGAAGGCGTCTCGCATCTGCGCAATCTCGCTCGAACGCTGCGCGAGGCCTCAGCGTCGGAACGCGATTGGGACGACGCCTTCCGCACGGAATGGGCGGCGATCGTCGCCGATGCCGGCCGGTCGATCGCCGACCCGGATGCCGAAGTCAGTCCGATCTACGATCGCCTCGAACAGCTGTCGACCGGCATCTCTGAGGACAGGAGACTGTCGACGACCTCGTGGCCCATCTACGGTGCCCTCATCACGAGTCTGCGCCATATCGTCGTCATCGTCGATGATGTGGCCTCGGCTCGCAGTGCACGCGAGACCACATGAGCCACTCAGGCGGGCACGCCGCCCAGCATGCTGGCGATCAGCCCGAGAACTGCCAAGGCTGCCACGACGAATACGATCACACGTTTGCGCATGGTCCGGATTCTACCGTGGCACACCGGGCCGCAGTCGAGTCCCGGCGCCGCTCCGGCGTCACCACGGGTTGGCCTCCTGCCAGCGGGTGAACCAATAGCGGTCGCCCTGATAATGCGACTTCTCCGGCGTGCACCCTGTCAGATCCGAATGCTCCCCCAGCCACGTCCGCACAAGCGGCATGACCTCGTCCAGACGCTCGACCCAGTCGTCGAGCGGCAGCAGCAGAACCGAACCGTCGTCGGAGGTCAGGCGGCACGAATAGTTCGGCAGACCCTCGGTGATCTGCGAATGCGTATACCTGATCTGATCACAGCCGGTGGTGAGGTAGAAGCGGATGAACTCACCGCAGACATAGGAGCACAGCGTTTTGAAGTTCCGGTAGCGGACCATCCACGCCGGAGGATCATATTCAGACATGTGTTCTATTGTAGGGGAAAGGCGCTCGGGACGACGCCCCTCGCTCTGGCTGAACGATGGGTCGACTGTGGTCGACTGCTTCTCAGCTGCGGCGGGAGCTTGAGCGGATGAGGATGAGCGCGAGGATCACGCACAGCACGTAAGTGATGCCGACGGTGATCCAGCCGAGGACGAAGCCGCCGGGTGAGCCGACGATGATGCCCATGATCAGCGGGCCCAAGGCGAAGCCGAAGAACATTCCGGCCGTGACCATGCCGCTGGCCGAGACCATCGACGATGCCGGAATCGCGCGCATGAGCGCGGCCATGAGCACCACCGAGACGCCGAGCGCGGAGATGCCGTGGAAGGCCACCGCCACCCAGACGAGCAGAGCCCACCCGGCCGCGTCGGCGAGGAGGAACAGCACCGCACCGGCCAGGGCGATGAGGGCCAGGACCAGCAGCAGGCGAGGGCCCGAAGCGCCCTTGGCCATGCGCCTTGCCCAGGTGACTCGGGCGATGACGCCGATGACGCCGGCCAGTGCGGCAGTGGCGCCGCCGAGGACGAGGGAGAAGCCCATCTCGCGCACGGCGAAGAGCGGTATGTACACGTTCGTCGCCTGCACACCGATGCCGTTGATGAGCCCGAACAGCGCCAGGGCCCACACCATGCCGGGGTGCTTGGCCGGACGGGCGGGTCCCGGTTCGGGATCACGGCGGCCCGCCTCGACGGGCGTGTCGGTCGGTGCGGTTGGGGTGGGGTCGGCCGCCTCGGCGGGGGTGTCAGTTGCGGGTTCAGGGGCGTCGGTCGAGGGTTTCGGAGCGGTCAACAGCGGGGTGGTGCGCAGGGAATACCAGGTCATCGCGAGCAGGATGAGCGGGATGATCGCAACGGTGAGTGCGGCGCCGCGCCACCCGATGCCGAGTGCGAGGACGGGGAAGGCGACGCTGGCGACGAGCTGGCTGACCTGGACTCCGGACTGTTTGATGCCGACCCAGCCGATGCGTTTGGTGTCGGGCACGCGTTCGAGGAGGATCCGGTTGGTCACGCCGTTGGGAAAGGATTGGGCGATGCCGGACAGGGCGGCGGCCACCAGCAGCAGCCAGAATCCGTCGGGCACGGCCACGAGCAGAAGGGCGAGTGCGGCGAGGACGAAGATGAACGCCATGAGCGAGAGGTCGGAATGCCGGTCGGCGAGGCGGCCCAGGGTGGCGTTGCCGATCGCGGCGGCGCCGAAGCAGGTGGTGGCGAGCAGACCGAAGTGGGCTTCGGAGATGCCGAGCTCGGCGATGATCGAATCGCTCGTGGCGCTCAGCCCATAGAGCATGATCGGCCCGGCGGCGACGGCGCCGAGGAGGACGGTGAGCAGACCGATGCCAGGGGTCTTCTGATCCGGGTTCCGGCCGTGGTCGGCCATTGCTCACCTCCTGTCGCCGGCATGCGTCAACTCAGCATGCTAGCCGGAGGCGGACGGCGGTTGGTGGGGTGTCTCAGGTGCGGCGATGCAACCGCGGTGGCACGGCGCTACGGGGGCAGAACGGGCGCGGGTCCGACTCAGCCTTTCGACCGGCGCACCGAGGACCGGTAGGCCAAGGCGATGTCGATGGCGAGGATGCCGGCGCCTCCGACGAGGACGGCGAGCGCCACCGCCACCGGGTGCGGTTCGTTCCAGGCCAGCAGTCCACTCAGCACGGAGGCGAAGATGATGATGAGCGCCCCGTTCCGGAGGCGCCTGACCAGGTTGGCCTTCTCATCCGAGTTCTCAATGGCCTGCAGCGTGTAGGTCATCGTCACTCCATCTCGGTCTCGGCATCCCCGCTGTCTACGTTCGTACGTTCGAGCGGATGTGATGCGCACTCGGCTGTCAGTCGTGCCGTCCTTTGGCGCACCGTTAAAGCGCGCGCCGGAATGGCACCGTCAGCCACACTAGCCCCGAGTTCGCGTCGAAAAGGCCACATGAAGAAATTGTTGAATGTTGCAAAACTTTGGCAATCACCGTCCTGCCGCGCGGACTCGCGGTAGGCGATCGGTGGCTCGCTGCTAACGGGCGGCTGATCGTTATGGCTGCGTTATCGAATTTGACAACGAAACTACGGGGCCGCCTCGGCGAGGTCAGGCCACGCGCTCGGGGTACGAGTACGCGTTGAACTTGCCCTTGCGGTTGAAGCCGATGACACTCACTCCGACGTCCTTGCCGTAGTCGACGGCCATCGCCGAGGGGGCGCTGACGGCGGACATCATCGGGATGCCGGCCATCGCGCACTTCTGAACGAGCTCGAACGATGCCCGCGCGGACACCTGCAGCACGGTCTGGCGCAGCGGCAGGCCCCGGTTGGCCATGGCCCAGCCGATGACCTTGTCGACGGCATTGTGCCGGCCGACATCCTCACGACCGACGAGCAGCTCGGGTTCGACGTTCGGATCGTCACCGACGGCGAAGAGCGCAGCGGCATGGACCCCACCGGTCTTGTCGAAGATCTCCTGCGTCTGCCGCAGTCGATCGGGCAGCTCACCGATCCGAGCCGCGGAGAGCAGCTGCGGGAACTCGTACTCCCCCTGGTCCTCGACATGAAAGGCAGCGGGGATGAGAGGGAACGCGGAGGTCTTCGTCACGGCATCGGCGGCCGCAGTTCCACAGATTCCACACGAGGATGAGGTGTAGACGTTGCGGGCCGGCGCCGTCTCGGGATTCCAGATCCCAGGAGCCAGACGCACCTGGGCCACGTTGTAGTTCCGGCTGCCGTCGGGGGCGAGTCCGGCGGAGAAGTTGATCTCTTCGATATCGTCCATCGAGGTCACGACCGCTTCGGAGAGCAGGTAGCCGGCGATGAGTTCCACGTCGTGCCCGGCGGTGCGCATGGTCACGGTGTACTGCTCACCGTTGAGTTGGATCTCCAGCGGCTCCTCCCCTGCCAGGGAATCCGGGCCGGCCGAGACCTCACCAGTGGCGTCGAACTTATAGACCCGTGCCCGCACGGCCTTGCGCATCTGCATGATCTCGTTCCTCTCTCAGACCCGCGGACCGTGGTCGGTGGTGTCCTCGACGGAGGTCTGAATGTGCTCGAGGAGGTCGTCGATGACGGTGATTCCGTCCTTGACCCCGCCCTTCGAACCGGGGAAGTTGATGACGAAGCTGCGTCCCCGCACTCCCGCGACTCCGCGGCTCATCACCGCCGAGGATGTTGATTCGAGACCCTTGCGCCACATCGCATAGATGAGGCCCGGGGACTGGCGTTCGAGGAGTTCGGCAGTGAACTCCGGAGTGCGATCGTCGGGAGCGAGCCCGGTACCGCCGCTGGTGACGATGATGCGAGGGCGGTCGGCTTCCGGAGTGTCGACGAGGAGTTGCTTGAGTGCGTCACCGACGGGTTCGCCGTCGCGGACGACGATGGCATCGGGCGTCTCATAACCGCGGCCGCGCAGCCAATCGACGAGGATCGGACCAGTCGTGTCCGCGGCCTCTCCCCTGGCCGCCGAGGTGGAGGCGATGATGACCGCAGCCTTGCGTCCCACTCCGAGGAGTTCGCTGTTCTCTCCGCTCACCTATCTGCCTTCTTCCCAGTTCAAGTCCAATTGCGCCCGTGGGCCGCGCATCCGGTACGTGCGCCCGCTCGCGGTCTCTGCGCTCACCCGCGAGGCACAGTCTTTGCCTCTATTGTCCCACTCCGGTCGGGGATGGCCAGAGACGGCACGACCCCGGGCGGCTTTCCGAGACGACGTCCGTTTCACCCATCTGGTGCCACTTGTTCAACCACTACAGACATTCACCTTCAAGACTGCCCACATCTCACCCCGTGCAGCCCGGGTAATGTGAGGGCGAAACACGTCGCCCACAACGTCAGCGGCCACTACGCAGTCAGGAGAAGGAGAAGCCGTGGAAGACCTGAGCCTGAGCACGCTCATCTGGCTGCGCATGGCTCGCTTCGTCCAGAACAGCAACCAGCTCTCGAACCAGCACCTGCGCCAATTCGGGCTCACCGTCGCTCAGTTCGAAGCCCTTGCCCATATCCGGAATTTCGAACCCATCACCCAGTCCGAACTCGCCGCAGGACTGACCGTCAGCGGCGGGGGGATCTCCCGCATGCTCGCCCGCCTCGAGTCCGAGGGCCTGATCGCCCGCGAACAGGACTGGAAGACCAAACACATCTCGCTCACGGCCAAGGGTCGCGACCTCCTCGAGCGCGCGTTCCCCTCGCAGCAGAAACAGCAGGCGTCTCTGTTCGACGATTCATTGAGCGAGGACGAGAAGGTGCAGCTGCACGCGCTCATGAAGAAGCTCTACGACACCAGCCGGAAGCGCGGCGAGAACTCGCGGGAATAATCCCGCCACCGTCTCAGTTGACATGGCAAATGACATTTCCGTCGCCGTCGCGAGGAGACACCTTGAGCGAGTCCGCCCAGCAGCACAACGCCCCACCGCAGCACTCCGGAACAACTGAATCCCAGCCATCACAGCAGCCGAACTATATGCACGAATTCGGTCTCGACCGAGGCCAGGGACTGCAGTTCGGGATCTACAGCCTCGGCGATCATCTGCCCGACCCGCACGACGGATCACGTGTCGACGCGGGCCAGCGCATCCACGAGTTCATCGGCTACGCCCAAGCCGCCGAGGCAGCCGGGCTCGACTTCGTCAGCCTCGGCGAGAGCCATCAGGAGTTCTTCGCCTCGCAGGCCCATGCCGTCATCCTCGGCGCCATCGCCCAAGCCACGGACACCATCCGGATCGGCAGCTCCTCGACGATCCTGTCGACCTCGGACCCGGTCCGCGTGTTCGAGAACTTCGCGACGATCGACCTCATCTCCGGCGGCCGCGCCGAACTCGTCGCCGGTCGCGCCTCCCGGGTCGGCCTGTTCGAACTCCTAGGCTACGACCTGCGCGACTACGAAGAGCTGTATGAAGAGAAGCTCGATCTGCTGCTCACAATCAACCGCGAGAAGCGAGTGACCTGGTCCGGTCAGTTCCGGGCACCGCTCAACGATGCCGAGGTCCTCCCCCGCCCCACCGGGCAGGCGCTGCGCATCTGGCGTGCCGTCGGCGGAGCGCCGGCGAGCGCGGTGAAGGCAGGACTGGCCGGGGTTCCCATGGTCATGGCCCACCTCGGCGGGACCACCTCGGTGTTCAAGGGCACCGTCGATGCCTACCGTCGCGCGGCCGCTCATGCCGGATTCGATCCGGCGACCCTGCCGATCGCCACGGCCGGATTCTTCCACGCGGCCGAGACCTCGCAGGAGGCGCTGCGGGGAATGTATCCGCACATCAACGAGGGGATGAAGCGCACGAACGGACAGGGCATGCCCAAGCAGCACTTCGCGCAGAGCGTCGACCCGGCGTCCATCGCGAACATCGGCAGCCCGCAGCAGATCATCGAGAAGATCCTCCACCAGCATGAGGTCTTCGGCCATCAGCGCTACCTCGCGCAGGTCGACTTCGGCGGGATGCCGTACGCGGAGGTGATGAAGCAGATCGAGATCATCGGCACCGAGATCCTGCCCGCCGTGAAGAAGTACACCGCCACCGCGCCCGCGGATTCGCAGACCGAATCCGCCGGCTCTGCTTTCGACTCCGCCGAGGAGGCCCTGTCATGAAGCTGGTTCTGCTGTCCGGGTCGAACGTCGGAACGAAGACCCGGACCGTGATCGATCACCTCGCCGAGGCGGTCGCCGCCTACGACCCCACCATCGACGTGAGCGTCATCGACCTCGCCGAGGTGGACATGGTCTTCGCCGACGGTCGGAACTTCACCGAATACTCCGGTGATACGGGGCGGGTGGCCAGGGAACTCATGGCCGCTGATGCGATGATCATCGGCACCCCGATCTTCCAGGCGTCGATCCCGGCGGCGCTGAAGAACGTCTTCGATCTGCTGCCGACGAGCGCCTTCCTCGACAAGGTCGTCGGCGTCATCGCCACGGCCGGTTCGTCGAAGCACTATCTCATTCCGGCCCAGCACCTGCTGCCGATACTGACCTACATGAAGGCGCAGGTCGTCCAGCCGTACGTGTTCGTCGGCGAGAGCGACCTCCATCGCGGCGAGATCGTCAGCCACGACGTCCTGCAGCGCCTCGACCGCCTCGTCGAGGACACGATCGTTCTCACCCGCACCTTCGCCTCGATCCGAGAGGAGCGGGACGCCGCCTACGGGTTCTGATTTCGGGTTCTGAAGCGCCAGCCCTTCTTGAAGTGACCGCACCCGGCCAAAACGGCACCGTTTAAGTTGAATAGCACGGTTTCAAATATGGGCTATCCAACTCAAACTGTGCCGTTGCGGCCGGTGCCCCAGATCACCGGATTTGCCGGGCCAGGCGGGCCTGGATAACCTGAAATCGGAAGGAACCAGTCGGGACGACCCGGCTGAGTGAGACTCACGATGAGGACGGCCTCAGAGACAGGAAGACCTTTCATGACCGCCGCCCTCCGTTCAATCATCACGCCGACCGCAATCCTGCGACTCGTCCTCGGCTGGGGCGTATTCATCGCCCTGCAATTCATGGGTTCCCTGCTTGCCCCGCCGGTCCCCCTGCCGCTGCTCGTGACCGCACTCGTGGTCATCATCGCGGTCATCCTCATCTGCGCCTTCGGAGTCGTCACCGAAGCCGAACACTTAGCGGACCGCCTCGGCGATCCCTACGGCTCGCTCGTCCTGACGATCTCGATCTGCCTCATCGAGGTCATCCTCATCGCCGCGGTCCTGCTGGGTCCGGGCGATCACGCGACGATAGCCCGTGATTCTGTGATGGCGGTGTCGATGATCATCCTCGGCGCGGTCGTCGGCCTGTGCCTGCTCATCGGCGGACTCCGCCACGGTGCCCTCACCCACAACCGCACCGGCGCCTCGAACTACCTCGTCATGATCGTCGTCTTCGCTGCCCTCGCTTTCGCCGTGCCCGCCCTCATCGGCACCCCAGACGGCGCCTACGAGCTCTGGCAGGAGATCCCGATCATCGTGGTCACCGTCGGTGCCTACGTCTTCTTCCTCTGCCGACAGATGGGACCGCAGGCCCACGAGTTCACCGAGGTGGCCCCCGTCGGTGTCGCATCGGCGCGCGCCTCATCGACTGCCGGAACGTCGCACTCATCCGTCGCCGAGGCGGCCGACCAGTCCGAATTACGCCGTCCCCAGGAAGCCGGCCAGTCCGAATCACGCCGACCGGAGGCAGCCGACCAAGCTGACGACCCGTCTCAGGGAATCGTCGCGATCATCTCGACCCACCGTGTGGAGATCGCCGTCCGCCTGGCCCTCCTCGTGGCCATGGTGCTGCCGATCGTGCTGCTCTCCCATGACATGGCCTCGTTGCTCGATGACGGCTTGGGCCGCCTCGGCGCTCCGGCGGCACTGTCAGGAGTGGTCATTGCGATGATAGTGTTCCTGCCGGAGACGCTCACCTCTCTGCGCGCGGCGTGGAACGGGGAGATCCAGCGCGTGAGCAACCTCTGCCATGGAGCACAGGTCTCCACGGTGGGGTTGACGATTCCGACGGTGCTGGTCATCGGCATGCTCACCGATCAGCAGATCGTGCTCGCCGAGTCGCCGATCAACCTCGCGCTGCTGGCGATCACCCTGCTGGTCTCGATCATTGCGTTCGCGGGCAGACGCGTCACTGCCGTCCACGGAGTCGCGCTGCTCGTCGTCTTCGCGGTATTCGGACTCGCCCTGTTCGCATGAGCCGCCGGTACCATGCCGGAGATGGCCGTCGAGAAGTAGGCGCGGGCATCACGTCCACTTCGCGCACGGAGTCGGCGGAGCGCCTCAGCTTCCGGCCATCTCCCGCAGGGCGTTCTTGCGGATCTTGCCGGTCGACGTCGTCGGCAGCTCGTCGACGAATTCGACTCCGGCCGGTGCCTTGTAAGAGGCGATGCGGGTCTTGACGAACGCGATGAGGTCGGCTTCGGCCACCTCGGTGCCGGGTTTGAGAACGACGTAGGCCAACGGTCGCTGTCCCCACTTCTCGTCGGGCATTCCGACCACGGCCGCTTCGGCGACGGATTCGTGGGCAACGATGGCCTGCTCGACCTCGATGGTGGAGATGTTCTCGCCCCCGGAGATGACGATGTCCTTGGCGCGGTCGAGGATCTGGACGTACCCGTCCTCGTGCATCACGGCGAGGTCGCCGGTGTGGAACCAGCCGCCGCGGAATGCCTCGGCGGTGGCTTCGGGAGCGTTGAGGTAGCCCTTCATGACGTTGTTGCCGCGCATGACGATCTCACCCATCGTCACCCCATCGCGGGGCACGTCGGTGAGCACATCATCGGCGCGCAGTTCGACCACGCGCATGCGTTCGGAGCTGATCATGCCGATCCCCTGCCGGGATTTCAGCTTCGCGCGCTCCTCCACCGGCAGGCCGGTCCATTCGGGCTGCGGTTCGCACGAGGAGTACGGGCCATAGGATTCGGTGAGTCCGTAGACATGGATGACCTCGATGCCGAGGCCTTCGAGGAGGGCGATCGTCGTCGGCGACGGCGGGGCGCCGGCCGTGGTGATCGACAGCGATCCACCCAGGTCGTGGGCTTCCTCGGCCCCGGCGATCGTGTTGAGCACGACGGGAGCACCGGCCATCCGCGTGACCTTCTCCTCGTCGATGAGTCGCCACGCCTCGGGTCCGCGCACGGCGCGGATGCATACGTGCGTGCCCGACACCGCGGTCAGTGCCCAGGTCGTGCACCAGCCGTTGCAGTGGAACATCGGCAGCGTCCACAGGTACTTCGTCAGGGCCGCGAAGTTCTGCGTGACGACCTCGCCGAGCGAGTTCAGATACGCCCCGCGGTGGGTGTACATGACACCCTTCGGCCGCCCCGTCGTGCCCGAGGTGTAGTTGACGGTGATCGTCGCAGTCTCGTCCTCGACTTCGTAAGCCCGGGGTGTTTCCGGCGCCGAGGCGGTCCAGTCGGCATACGCTTCCACGTTGAGATCCGTCGCGGTGACCTTGCCAGGGGTTCCGTCTTCGTCGGGGTGGACGACGATGGTTTCGACCGCGTTCGCGGCTCCGGCGTCGATGACCGGCTGGAGGAGTCCGGCATCGCCGAAGAGGAACTTCGCCTCGCTGTGGCCGAGGATGTATTCGACCTCGGGCGGAGCCAGTCGGGTGTTGAGCATGACGAGCACGCCGCCGGCCAGCGGGACCGCGTAGTGGGCGATGAGCGCCTCGGCGCTGTTGGGGGCGAGCACCGCAACCGTGTCCCCGGCTTTGAGGCCGCGCTTGACCAGCCCTTCGGCGAGGTTCTGCACGGTCTCGGCCATCTGCCTGTAGGTGAAGCGACGGGGGCCGTCGACGATCGCCTCCCGGTTCGGGTGAGCCTCGAGCGAACGCTCGAGGAAGCGCAGCGGAGTCAGGGCGGTATCGAGTCCGGACATGGCAGGTCTCCTCATCGTCGATGATCGTGGCAGCCGTCGCCAGTAACAGCTGCGACGGTGTTCGACTTCAGACTACCGAGCGAGTGTGACCGCGTGCACACCACCCCCGCCGAGGCGGCCGAACGTCAGTGCGACCGATCCCTGTCCACGCTTCGGTTCCATGCGAACGTGAGCGTGAGCCCTCCGCTATTCGCAGCCGATTCCGTCACCATCCCGGTCGAGGTGCGAGCCGTACCCGGGGACACCTTCGCGAACGGGGGCTGCACCAGCTTCACGGGCGGCCGTGCAGTTCTCGAAGAACGTCGACGAGTTCGATGAGCCACCTGATGATCCGCTCGACGAACTGCCTGATGAGCCACTCGAAGTTCCGCTCGACGACGATCCCGAGCTCGAGGACTTCTGACCAGCAGGGCGGGTCTCTTCCTTCGTGGTGACGTTGTCACCGTCGCCGGGACCGGGCCAGTCCGCATCCTCGGTGAATGCGGGCTGGTCGTCGCATTTGCCGAGGACGCGTTGCATGGCATCCTTCTCGGCCGGGACCACCCAAAGATCGTATTTGTGTTTCACTGCGATCTGCCGGGCGACGTATTCGCAGCGATAGCTCTTGTTCGGCGGCAGCCAGGTCGCGGCGTCGCCGTCGCCCTTCTGTCGGTTGAGGCTCGAGCTCACGGCAAGCAGGTTGAGGGGATCGTTGCCGAACTCCTTGAACGTCTCCTCGTCGAAGTTGAAAGCGCCCGACTGCCACGCGTTCGAGCGGGCGACGACGTGGTCGATGTCGACGGCGTTCGCGCTGCGGTCGAAGTCGTAGGTCTCGCCGGCGTAGGGGTCGTCAAGTGTCCCAGCCAGGACGATGCAGCCGTGAGTTCTGGCCTTGACAGTGACGTCCGTGAGGTCGCGGCGGAGTACGTCGTTGCGGGTGTCGCAGCCGTTGTGGTCGGTGTCCGATCGCCATTTGAACAGGTCACCGTCGTAGCCGGTCTTCGGGGCCCGGCCCTTGACCGTGAGTTCGTCCAACATCGCCGAGGCGGTCCCCGTCGCTGCGCTGCCCGCATGGCCCTCACTTCCCCCGCTTTCGCCGTCGTCGCCGGCGCCGTCGCTGTCGGATGATGCCGGCGCAGGTGCTTCGGCGGATGACGTCGAGGCGTCACGGGTCGGTTTCGGGTCGGCTGTGCTCGATGAGGCGGTGTCGACGGTCGGCTGGGCATCCTCGGCGCATCCGGAGAAGAGGCCGAGGGAAAGGACTGCTGCGAGTGCCGCAAGTGTACGGCGTGAGGAAGGGAGCAAGTGCGTGGGCTTTCGGGCGTGCAGGCTCGCCGGCTCGGCGAGATGGTTCAGACGTGGTCGTGGACCGAGCCGGCGAAGCCGCTGCTCGATCCACTCAGATCAGTGTAGAGCCGGCGGTGCGACGATGACATACGGTCGGCAGGAACGTGTCCCTTTCGTTAGGTACGCGGCAGTCCCACCGGCGGGTGGGTGCATGATGGGAGGGAACGGTGAGCCGCCTCGGCGAGGAGGATTTTCGATGCGACATGATGAGGAGCGGCCGCGCACCAGCGGGTTCCTGGCAGACGGGACGGTGCCGGGGCACTGGACGCAGGTGCTCGGGTCGATGCGGGCGAATTCGTTCACCCACCTCTCGCTGGATGAGGTGCGCTCCGAGGCGACCCGACTGCTCATCACCGCACCCTCCCCCGAGGTGGCCCGTGCCTGCTTCGGGGAGATGCTCGATGCCTGCGGGGGCTCGGTTGAGATCGTCGGGCTCGACGATCTTGTGCCCGATCGCGTCCTCGCGGGGACGTGGGTGTTTCTGCCGCACAGACAGGACGGGTGGACGGATCTCGAGGACGCCTCGGCGACGCTGCGGGCGGCGCTGGTCAACGAGAACTCGTCGCGGGAGGCCGGCAACAAGCTCGTCCTCATGGAGTACGGGATCAACCTGTGGATGTGGGCCGAGCCACCGTCGAGCGGAGGCGACCCCGTCTGCCACGCCGGCGAGCTCATCAGCTGGGAGAGCGCGTGGGCGCTGGGCGCGAGCGAAGGCGAAGATGACACCGGGGGCGCAGAGCATGAACCGGGAAACAAAATGGACGCTGACAACAGCTCAGCAGCAATGCCGTTACCGCTGACTGCATCGGCCCGCCCGCCGATCTACTTCGGCCTGCCGCCCGTCCTCCGCAGGCGCCGCTGGGACAACTGAGCATATTCTCTGGCATACTCCTCGCCGACCGCTCACCTTAGCGT
>NZ_JAJB01000037.1:0-65549 GCF_000583215.1 Brevibacterium sp. VCM10 | reverse complement strand
CTAATTGCTACCCGACGGCGGCCCAGCAACCTGGCGCGAGGTTGCTGGGCCGCCGTCGGGTAGTCCTCGGAGGGGAGGGTGTCCCGGAGCGAGTCAGGCGGCGACCCAACCACCGTCGATGCTGTGAGCACTGCCGTTGATGACCGCGGCATGCTCCCCCGCCAGGAAGAGCGCAATGGCCGCGACGTCCTCGGGTTCGGCGAGCTTGGGCACCGCGGAATGGCCGAGGAAGACCTGCTCGAGGACCTCGTCCTCGCTGATGCCGTGCGTCTTCGCCTGGTCGGCGATCTGTCCCTTGACCAGGGGCGTGAGCACATAGCCGGGGTTGATCGCATTGCACGTCACTCCGTGCGGTCCGGCCTCGAGTGCGGTCGTCTTCGTCAGCCCCATGAGTCCGTGCTTGGCCGCGACATAGGCGGACTTGTTCGCCGAGGCGCGCAGCCCATGGACGGACGAGAGGTTGATGATGCGTCCCCAGCCGCGTTCGCACATCTTCGGCAGCACTGCCTTCGTGAGCACGAACGGTGCTTCGAGCATGAGCGTGTTGATCAGCCGCCAGTCCTCGAGCGGGAATTCCGTGATCGGGTGGATCCGCTGGATGCCGGCGTTGTTGACGAGGATGTCGACGTCGAGGTCGGTGCCGTCCAGCGCCGAGGTGTCCGCCAGGTTGACTGCCCACGCTTCGCCGCCGATGTCGTCGGCGACGGCCTGGGCCGCGTCAGCGTCGACGTCGGCGACGATGACGGAGGCGCCGGCCTGCGCGAAGGACTGAACGATCGCCTTGCCGAGCCCGGATGCTCCGCCGGTGACGAGGGCGCGTTTGCTGGTGAGGTCTCCCATGAGATGCCCCTTTCGTGGTTCGGGTCTGTGGTCCGTGTCCATCTTCCGCCGTGGGGAGGGTGAAGATTCATCGAGGTGCGCCGAGCGGCAGGCGAAGAGGCGGTGCCGGTCTTCACCGACACCGCCCCCGTCAGACCTCGAGCGACTGACGTCAGCCGGCAGTGGCGACTCCGCGGCGCACCTTGTCTGCATGGTCGAGCGAGCGCAGGTCGATGCCCTTGGTCTCGCGGGTGAACATCAGAGCGATGAACGAGATGATCGCAGCGGCCAGCAGGTAGAGCGCGATCGGGATCGAGGACCCGAAGGCGTCGAGGAGCGCGGTGGCGATGATCGGCGCGAAGGATCCCGCAACGATGGCTGTGACCTGGTATCCGGTCGACACGCCCGAATTGCGCATGCGAGTCGGGAACATCTCGGACATGATCGCCGGCTGGCCCGCATACATCAGCGCGTGGAAGACCAGTCCGATGAGGAGGGCGAGGAAGATCATGACGGCGTTGCCGGTGTCATACATCGGGAAGGCGAAGAAGCCCCACGTCGCAGTCAGGATGATGCCGGCAGCGTAGGGCAACTTGCGTCCGATCCTGTCGGTGGCGGCACCGACGAGCGGAACGAGGACTGCGTGGATCGCGTGAGCTCCGAGCAGGAGTCCGAGGATCTCGGCCGCTTCGATCTTCACCTGCGTGGCAAGGTAGGTGATCGAGAAGGTCACCACGAGGTAGTAGTGGATGTTCTCGACGAAACGCAGGCCCATCGCGGCGAAGACCTCACGCGGGTAGCGCTTGAACACGGCCTTGACGCCGTAGTCGACGCCTTCCTCGATCTCCTCGGCCTGAACCTCGTCGAAGATCGGCGCATCGGAGACGCGGGTGCGGATGTAGTAGCCGATGAGAACGATGACGGCCGAGAGCCAGAACGATACACGCCAACCCCACGACAGGAAGTGCTCTTCGGTCAGCGTTGCGGTGAGAACGAACAGAACCGCGGTGGCAAGCAGGTTGCCCAAGGGAACTCCGGACTGCGGGAATGACGACCAGAATCCGCGTTCCTTGTCCGGTGCGTGCTCGGCCACGAGGAGGACCGCTCCGCCCCATTCGCCGCCGACGGCGAAGCCCTGGACCACCCGCAGCAGCACGAGCAGGATCGGGGCGAGATAGCCGATCTGGTCGAATGTCGGCAGGCAGCCCATGAGGAAGGTGGCCGCACCGACGAGGATGATCGACAGCTGCAGCAGCTTCTTGCGTCCGTACTTGTCGCCGAAGTGGCCGAAGACGATGCCGCCGATGGGACGGGCGATGAAGCCGACCGCATAGGTGGCGAAACCGGCCAGGATCGGGGTCAGCGGATTGTCGGAAGGCGGGAACAGGATGTGGTTGAACACCAGTGTGGCGGCCGAACCGTAGAGGAAGAACTCGTACCATTCGACGACCGTTCCGGCCATCGAGGCAGCGACGACCTTGCGCAGCTGGGCGCGGATCGACTTCCTCTCGACATTGTTCTGAGAACTCATGGGACTCCTTCGTTTCCACAATCCGCGTCACCGTTGAATGCGCGAATCGACTTGCTCTGGCGCCGATCGGCTGACAGCCCGGGGCACTCAGACCGCATCGGCGCGGCCGGCGACCCCCTGCTTCAGCCCAGTGTTTCGGGCGCTTGGACATTTCTCATCCAAGGATCAGTGTGCGCCACGTTACAGAGTTTTTGGCAACGACCTGGCCGTTATCCGAGAATTTCCGGTGCACATTCGTGCACAGCCGATGTGCAGCTGATGTGCAGCCGGCAGATGCTGCTGCGGTCCGACCGCAAGCCTCGTTGCGGCACGCATGGATCTGCGTGACAAGCCGCCTCACAACCGCGAAGAATCCCCGCGCCGAGGCGGTCCCGACCGCACCGTGGTCCCCACGCCGACCCACCAGAGCGGCCCCGGCCTCACCGCCGGCGCGGCGGTGCCTTTGCGTCGCGCTCGGCCATCGAGGCGAGCATCGCATTGTAGGCGCGCAGCTCGGCGTCGTCGGTGCGATCTTCGCTGCGGTCGATGCGCTTGGCTTCCCGGTCCGAGGACTTCGCCCACTGGACGCAGACCATGATCGCGATGAACAGGGTCGGGAACTCGCCGATGCCCCACGCGATGGAACCGCCGAGCTGCTGGTCATCGATGGCCGTATAGCCCCACCCCGCGCCGACGTTGCCGAACCAGTCGCCGGCGATCAGCACGTTCGAGCTCATGATCGAGATGCCGAAGAAGGCGTGGAAGGCCATCGTCACCAGCAGCATCACGAGCCGCATCGGGAAGACGGGGCGATTGACGCCCGGATCGATGCCGATGAGGGCTTGGGCGAACAGGTATCCGGCGCCGAGGAAGTGCGCGATCATCAGTTCGTGCCCGATATGAGTATCGAGCGCGTAGTACATGATTCCCGAGTAGTAGAAGACGACCAGCGAGCCTGCGAAGTTCACACTCGCCACGATCGGGTGCGCGAAGAAGCGCAGGTACGGAGTATGGACGAGCCAGAGCACCCATTCGCGCAGGCCGGCGGACCCGTCCGTGCGCGCCTTCGTTCCGCGCATGAGCATCGTGATCGGTGCCCCGAGCACGAGCGGCAGGGGCACGACCATGACCAGGAGCATATGCTCGATCATGTGCGCGGAGAACTGCACCTCGC
This sequence comes from Brevibacterium sp. VCM10, assembly GCF_000583215.1. Taxonomy (NCBI): domain Bacteria; kingdom Bacillati; phylum Actinomycetota; class Actinomycetes; order Micrococcales; family Brevibacteriaceae; genus Brevibacterium; species Brevibacterium sp. VCM10. The sequence continues at coordinate 62,046 of NZ_JAJB01000037.1, read as the reverse complement.
CGTAGACGCGGGGTCCGCCCGAGGTGACGTAGACGAGGAAGGCCATGCCGACCAGCCAGCTGATGAGGCGCAGCACCGGCCATTTGTCGCCTCGGCGGCGGAGGTTGATGAACGCCACTACGTAGGCGATCGAAGCGCCTGCCGCAATCGCGATCCACAGCGGGTCCATCGACCATTCGCTGAAGTAGCGGGACAGGTTCGGCTTCGGCGGCAGCGGATCACCGGTGAGGATCTCGGCCGGGGAGGGATCGCCCACCGGTTCCTGCGGCACAGGCGGCTGCGACCGGGCCAAAGCAACGGCCATTCCCATCGTGACCCCGAAGAGAATGAATTCGACGGTGATGAGACGCCAGAATTCCACCGTCGCCGAGGCGGCAGCACCCAAACGCGAGATGACGAACTGACGGTGCCAGAAGCCGATCAGACCGAGCAGCACGGTCGCGAACGCCTTTGCGAGGATGACCTGCCCGTAGGGGGTCATCAGGTCGTCGAAGCCTTTCACGCGCAGGAGCGAGTTGACGACTCCGGAGAAGACGATGAGACCGAAGGAGATGAGTGCGATCGTCGAATACCGTTCGACGATCGGCTTGAGGTGCTTCGAGGTGGCCAGGCGTGTTCCCAGCAGCGCAATGACGAAGAGTCCGCCGAGCCAGAGGACCGCACCGAGGATGTGCAGGCCGAGGCTGTTGACGGCCTGAGTGTGACCGGAGGCCTCTGCGGAGTGGCCCATCAGAGCCAAGGGCAGGATCACGGCGAGACTGAGCACTCCGGCGGCGGCGATGCCGACATGGGAGCGAGTGCCGAAGCACAGAGTCGAGGCGACGGCGATGAGGACGACAATGAGCACCCACAGCTGCCCGTAGGCGATCTGAGTGACGAACACGCCGAGCTGATTCGAGAAGTCGAGATAGGCCTGGGCACCGACGGTGTCGACGAATGAGAAGACGAGCACGGCGACCGCAGAGAGCGTCCACACGACCGAGGAGTATTCGGCGATCTGAATGGCCTTCGTCCACAGCGGGTCGAGAGGCACGTCATCGTCCGTGGGCTTGTGCCGGCGTGCGCGACCGCCGGCTGTGCGCGGGAGGATGAGGACGGCGAACATGAGGGCACCGATGGTCAGCGACATCGCAGTGTTGAAGACGAATTTGGCTGCGGGAAGACCGAAGCGGACGACGGATCCGGGGTCATTGAGCAGAGTGGGGTTGGCTGCTCCGGTGAAGAAGAGTGCGGCCAGACCGGCGATGAGTCCCAGGAAGACGACGATGGGGACCGTGGCACGTTGCACGAACCGTGTGATCGGCTCGAAACCTGATGAACTCACTGCGCGCGAACCGACCCTTCTGACATGCCTCCAGGATATCGTTCGGCGTCGCCGCACTGCCAACCGGGAGATCCCTTCGTGGTCGAGATCTCGGGGAGCCGCCTCGGCGAGGGTGGGTTCCGTCGTCGGGGACGACGATTCCTCCAGTTCGCCGACGTTCTGAGACAGCAAATGGCCCGGATCAGACGATCCGGGCCATTTGCTGCTGCTGCGTAGATCAGTTCGGGCTGCCAGCGGCGCCCTTCAGCTTCGAACCAGCGGACAGCTTCACGGAGTAGCCGGCCTTGATCTGGATCTCTTCACCGGTCTGCGGGTTGCGACCCTTGCGAGCGGCACGCTCGGTGCGCTCAACGGAGAGCCAGCCGGGGATGGTGAGCTTTTCGCCCTTGGCCACGACATCGGAGAAGACATCGAAGACACCATCGAGCACGTCCGAGACCTGCTTCTGGGTCAGGCCGGACTTCTCGGCAACTTCTGCAACGAGCTCACTGCGGTTCTTAGCCATAAAAGTGTCCTCCTTAGGACAAGTCGGTAGGTCACCGGTCCGTTTTTCCGATGACGAACTTCCTCGAGATTACCAGCTTGACTTGGTAACGCCGGGCAACTCGCCGTTGTGAGCCATTTCGCGGAAACGGACTCGGGAGAGTCCGAACTTCCGGAGGTAGCCACGCGGACGACCGTCGACCTGGTCACGGTTGCGAACGCGAACCGGCGAAGCATCGCGGGGAAGCTTCTGCAGGGCGAGGCGTGCCTCTTCGCGCTGCTCGTCGGTGGAATCGGGGTGGGTCAGCTGACGCTTGAGAGTCGCGCGGCGCTCTGCATAGCGTTCAACGATGACGCGACGCTGCTTGTCTTTTGCGATCTTTGACTTCTTAGCCATGTGCGCTCAGCGCTCCTCTCGGAAATCGACGTGCTTGCGGACTACGGGATCGTACTTCTTGAGCACGATGCGGTCCGGAGTGTTGCGGCGGTTCTTGCGGGTCACGTAGGTGTACCCGGTGCCGGCCGTCGACTTGAGCTTGATGATGGGACGAACATCCTGTGTCTTAGCCATCAGAGCTTCACTCCCTTGGCGATGAGTTCGTTGACCACAGCGTCGATTCCGCGAGCGTCGATGACCTTGATGCCCTTAGCGGACAGGGTCAGCGTGACGTTGCGGCGCAGCGACGGAACGTAGTAGCGCTTTTTCTGAATGTTCGGGTTGAAGCGGCGCTTCGTGCGGCGCTTCGAGTGGGACACGTTGTGTCCGAAACCGGGGACGGCCCCGGTTACCTGGCAGGTTGCTGCCATGTCTCTCCTCCAGTTCACAAGTTACCGACTCTCGAAACAAGCTCCTGCGGGATCGCACGTGAGTGTTCTCCCCGCTCGCTTGCGCCGATGTCGGAAGACATCAACAAATTTTCTCGACTGTCACCGTGAAAATTGTGTACGCCGAAACAGGTCTGCCCGTTCGGGCGAGATGTCTCACCAGCGCTGAAGCCGTAGCCTGTGAGAGATGGCCGAAGCTGGAGTGCAGCGGTGGGTGAGCACCATGCGTGTCCTAGCAGATCGATCGGCGACCTGCCTGCTACGACACAACAAGAATCAATCCTACTGAGATGGCGGGCCGGAGGGCAAATTCATCTCGGTTTCTGCCGTGGGGTCTTCGTCACGGAATGCAGCCGCTCCGAGGTGGCCTCTGCAGCCTCCACCGATGCCCGGAGGGACTTTCACAGCTGGGGTCAAGCCAACTCGGTGATTTCCGCAGTAGGCTTTCGTCGGCAACGCGTCCTGTCGGCGATCCTGTTGAACGCCTGCTCGACTCGTGCCAAGGTAAGTAGATGATTGCCACCACATCTGGCATTCGGGAGGACTGATGAGCGACGTTCCACAGAGGCCGCGCATTCGTCCGGCGACGAGCGACGACTGGCACAAGGGTTCTGGTGAATCCGCTGGTCAGAACCCGACGTACGGGAATGGAGCGGACCGTTCGTCTGCCGATTTCGACAACTCGACCTACTACGAGTACCTCGAACGGCACACGGGCGAACAGTCGATCTCGAAAGCTCGCAGCGGCAATGTCTTCGCGCCGGCCGGGCACTCACCTTTCGATGATTCTCACTCTGCCGGCCCTCATCAGAATGCGGATTCTCAGCAAGTTCAGTGGTCTGTCGGCGGTGGCGGCAACGATTCCGGCGGCTCGGCACGGAATGGTTCCCAGACTCCTGCTCCACCGCAATTTCCGCCCACCGTCCACAGTGATTCGCCTTCACGCAACGGCCTGAAGATCGCCGTCGTCATCATCGCCATCATCATGGTTCTGGCTCTGGTGGGCTTCTTCGGCGTCCGGTGGCTCGCTCCCTCGTCGGGAACCGTGCCCGTCGATGTCGGGTCCGATGAGACGGCGGGTTCGTCACCCAGCCCGTCCGACGAACTCGTCCAACCGACGACGACCCCCGAACAGCAGCTCGACGCCTATACGGAGCAAGGTACCGAGAAAGCCGCTGACCTCGAAGGTCAGTGGGTGACTCAGGTGAGTGCGAAGAACGTCGGCCTCGAGGCCGACGGCAAGACATGGTCGGCGCAGGACATCCTCAACGAGTACGAAGCCAATAAGGTCAAGTATCCGGGCGCGATCCTCATCTACAGCGGCGATTGGGCCTCGTACAAGGACGGCAGCTACTGGGTCACGGTCGTCGACACCGGCTACAGCGACCCGGATCAGGCGCTCGACCAGTGCCGTTCGTGGGGTCTTGACCGCAACCACTGCATCGCCAAGCGTCTCGTCAAGGACGGCAGCCCCAAGGACAACAGCGCCTACCTCGACGGATAGACCCGCCAGACGGGCCGGCCCTGGAGTTAGCGGATCGACCCCGAACGGAGATTCCGCTCAATGCGACAGTTTCATTGTCAACAGGTGGTAGCTCAGAGTCTTCCCATGCCCATCGAGGTGGCTGACCCCTGTGACCCCGCTGCCCAACATCCCCTTGAGTTCGAAGCTCATAGCACCGAGTTGCGGCACCACCGAACGGGTGACTCGTGAGACCGGCAAGCCGAAGTGATCTGCCACTGCTTCCTTGGTGACAGCACGGCTCAGGGCGGAGAAATCGACATCGTCAAGGGCGACGACGCCGAGGATGAGCGTGTCCCCCTTGTCTCCGGCCCTGACTGTGGCCAGATCATCGACAGTGACTGTCTGTTCGGGCTTCTCAGTCATCTTGGACCTCCTCATGGTCGGTCAGCTCGCCGACATGAATCACCGCTGCATCCGTGAGCGCACGCGCCAGCGAACATGACTTGACGCTGAGACTCTCCCGAACGGACGTTCGGGCGCCTCCGCCTCCGGCCGGCCCGTTTGTGTAGAGAGCTTCGACTTCTGAGCCGATCGCGGAGGCTCGACTTCGACACTGCGCACCACCAGCCACGCGCAGTCGGACTTCGAGCGGATCCGCACCATCGCTGAGGCCCCTGAAGCTGGCTCCGGCACCGATGAACTCAATCGAGAGCTCGGACGCTTTGTATCCGTGAATACGCTCCAGCCGACGTACGACGACCTCGGCCGCCTGCTGCGCGCGATCCAGGGCGCGGGGACCCGCGTAGGTGATCTGCCCCTCTGCTTCCCAGCCGCCGAGGTAGCCCAGTGTCACTTTCAGATCGGCTGGGGCGGCGGTCCCTTTGCCGCCGCTCACTGCGACCCTGTCCGGCCCCACTTCTCGGAGTACTGTTCCGGTGAAGTCAGCGACTACGTCCGGGGTGATGTAGGCGCTGGGATCGGCCACTTCGTAGAGCAGCTGCTCCGTACAGGTCCGGACGGTGACGGCTCCCCCGGTACCCGAAAGCTTCCCGATGATGGCATCGCCGTTGTCTGCGACATCCGCGTAGGGGAACCCTAAGCGGTCCAGCCCTGCCACGGGCTTTGTCGACGGGTCAGCGAAGTATCCGCCCGTGACCTGCCCACCACATTCGAGGAGGTGACCGATGACAGTGGCCTGACCGATGAGGTCGGCATCGTTGTTCGGCCAGGAGAAGCTGTGGCTCAGCGGCCCGACATACAGTGAGGGATCTGCGACCCTGCCGGTGATGACAACGCCTGCGCCCTCATCGAGGGCCCTTCTGATTCCAGCTGCTCCGAGGTAGGCATTGGCAGAGGCAAGGCGGGCGTCCCCATCGCTGACTGGCAGCGATTCCTCCCATGTGAGGGGATTCGCCGCCCGCACCTGGTCGAGCACATCGTCACCGGTGACAACTGCCACCGGCATGTCGATGCCCATATCGTCGAGAAGCTCAGCGACGGCCCGTCCTGCCGCAAGCGGATTGGCTGCCCCACCATTGGTGATGATGCGAGTTCCATTGGCCGAGCAATGCGGTGCGGTGAGTCGGATCCTATCGAGCAGGGACGGATCATAGCCCACAGACGGGTCATTCAGCCGGGCCCTCTGGGCGTTCGCGACCGTCCGTTCGCCGAGGAGCTCGAAGACGAGGAAGTCGAGGTGCCCGAGCTGGGCGAGTTCGAGAGCCGGGTCGAGACGGTCGCCAGCGAACCCTGCTCCCGATCCGATGCGAACCGTCCGGGGTCCAGGCGGATCAGCCTCTCTGGCCGTTGAGCCCAGATCCTGTGCATTCACGATACCCACAGTGGAATCACTCCTAGCGCGATGGCGACGATGGTGATGACGATACTGACCAACCACAGCCATCCGGTGGCGCGGATGATGTGTTTGCCGATAGGCACTCCGGCCAGGCCGACAAGCAGATAGAAGGATCCGGTCAGCGGGCTGATGGGGAAGCCCAAGGTCTCCTGCCCGATGATCGACGCCTGTCCGAGGACCACCGGGTCGATCCCGTAGGTGCTGCCGACACTCGCCAGCACGGGCAAGAGCCCGAAATAGTATGCGTCCGGACCGAACAACAGACTCATGGGAACGCCGAGCACAGCGACGATGATCGGCAGCACAGGCATGATTCCGGCAGGGAGGACTGCTATCGCCGACTCGGCCATCGCCTCGATCATTCCACTCTCGTCGAGCACTCCCAAGAGCACACCGGCAGCCAACAGAGTGCTGGCCATGAGCATGCATGATTTTGCGTTGAGATCGAACTGTTCGGACTGTCCCGCCATTCCGCGATGGTTGATCAGCAGAGCGAGAATCGTTGCGACCATAAACGTCAGTGCCGGTGAGATCGCTCCCGTCATCATCGCCGCCAGAGCTGCGATGAGCACGAGTCCGTTGAGAATCAGCGACAGTGGCGTCGGCCCCGCTGCCGCAGAACCACGAGTGGAGTCAGACTCACCTGAGATGTCGGCTCCGCCGGATGCGTCCGACCCAGCAGACGAGCCGGTCTCGGCCAGTGTCTCCGAACTCCGAGAAGAACGGCCGGTGCGGGGTGCCGCTGCCGAAGGTCCGATTCCTGCGGCCGACGTCGCGTCGATCACTGCTGCGTTCGCAGAGTCGTCGACGGGCACCCTGTCGAGCCGCTTGGCTTCCCGATGACCGAGGTACCAAGCCACAGCCAGAGCTGCAATGATCCCAACGAGCTGGGCCGGAATGAGCGGGGCCCACAGATCGTTCGCGTCAGCCTTGATCGTTGCGGCCGCTCGGGCCGTCGGACCTCCCCAGGGAAGCATGTTCATGACACCGGCGCCCAGCGCCACACATGTCGACAGCGTCAGCCGGCTCATCCCGAGGCGCTGGTAGAGCGGCAGCATCGCCGGGATGGCGACCAGGAAGGTCGTTGCACCTGCGCCGTCGAGGTGAACTACACAGGCCAAGAGTGTGGTCGCCACGGCGACCGTTCGTGGCGAGGAGCCACCGAACCTGATGATTCTGTCAATGATCGGATCGAAGAACTTCGCATTGCGCAGAATTCCGAAGAAGACGATGGCGAAGATGAACATGACGACGACATCTGCGACCCCGGCGATTCCGGCTGAGACGAATTCGCTGACATCAGTCAGCGACTGACCGGCGATCAGCGCCGCAACGAGCGGCACTCCGGCCAACGCGACGACCGGAGAGACCTTCTGCGTGAGCAGCAACGCCAGGATGACCAGCATAGTGACATAGCCGATAAGTGAAAGCACCTTTGATTCCCTTCTCGATGAACGTATTCATCCTCGCCGAGCATGAGTGTGAGCGTCCAATATCTATCGCAGCTAGACTCATGCCTTGTGGTTATCAATCTGTCAATGCATCACCTACGAGCGATCGAAGCCGTGCATCGCACGGAGAATTTCACTCGGGCAGCCGAGGAAATCGAGGTGAGCCAACCGGCGCTCAGCCGAACCGTCGCGGAGGCGGAACGGCGCATCGGTGCTCCCCTGTTCGATCGAACGACTCGAAAGGTCACCGCTACCGTCGCCGGCAACGAGGTGGCTCTGTACGCCGCACACGCAGTTCGGTCGTTTGACTCCGCACTGACGCGGATCTCCGGCTTCGTCACGGGCAGTTCCGGGCAGGTCAGGATCTCCTGCCTGCCGTCATTGGCGGCAACAGGTCTGCCCGAGGTCGTTCAGGGGTTTCGCCGGGACTATCCGGAAGTCGAACTCGTCATCCATGATGCTGCTCAGGACCAGATCGTGCCGATGGTGAGTGACGGGACAGTTGACATCGGTCTCGTCGCCTTCACGGATTCCCTCCCGACTGACCTGGCGGTGACACCATTCCTGTCCGACCCCTTCGTCGCAATCGTTCCACGCGATCATGGATTCGCTGCACGAGCATCCGTTCGGTGGGAGGATCTTCACGGCGAGGAGTTCGTCGGCTTCAATTCCGTGACCAGCATCGCACCGATGGTGCGGCGTGCTCTGCTGCAGGTCGGAGCAGAAACTCATGAGGTGCAGACGGCCGATACGATTCCCGCGGTCGGGGGGATGGTCGCGGCGGGCATGGGCATCACCGCAGTGCCGAGGCTGGTCGTCCCACTGATGAACTTCAGCGAACTCGTCAGCATACCGATCACCCCCAGCATCGAACGCGAGCTGGTCATCACCTATCTGGCCGATGCGCCGCTCCCGCGCCCGGTCGCCAATTTCAAACAGCGACTGATCGCCGCAGCCGCCGGCTGACTGGCGAAACGCTCAAACACACCGCGCCCGCTGCCCGGCCCGGTCCTGCCAATTGCTCGCAGCCCAGTCTGAGGCAGATAGCACAGATTTGAAGCTGGGCTATCTGACTCGAACTGGGCTGCGGCCGGCACTAGGGACAGAAAGAACGCCCCGGCCTCGCACCAAGCGAGACCGGGGCGTTCTCGTCACGTTCACGCCCTTGCGCCGACGAACAGCCGACACCAGGGTGAGGCTTCAGGCCAACATCAGGGTCGGGTCCTCCAGACCCCGGCCGACATCGGCGAGGAACTTCGAGATGATCTCGCCGTCGACGACACGGTGATCGGCGCTGACCGACAGCGTGGTGATCTCACGCGGAACGATCTCGTCGCCCACCACCCACGGCTTCTTCCGCACCTGCCCGAACGCGAGGATCGCGGCCTCGCCCGGATTGATGATCGGCGTACCGGCATCGACTCCGAAGACGCCCACATTCGTGATCGTGATCGTACCCCCGGCCTGATCGGCCGGCGGTGTCTTGCCCGACCGCGCCAGAGCGGTGAGATCCTGAATGCCCTGCGCCAGTTCGCCCAGACCCATGGCCTGCGCGTTCTTGATGTTCGGCACGATGAGTCCGCGCGGGGTGGCGGCCGCGATGCCGAGGTTGACGTACTTCTTCACGACGATCTCGTCGCCTTCGAGGCACGAGTTGATCCGCGGATTGCGTCCCACGGCCCACGCCACTGCCTTGGCGACGATGAGCAGAGGAGAGACCTTCACATCCTCGCCGAGGAACTTCGTCGACTTGAGCCGGCGGACCATCGCCATCGTCTCGGTGACGTCGACGTCGAGGAACTCGGTGACGTGCGGCATGGTGAATGCCGAATCGACCATGGCCTTGGCCATCATCTTCGTCACGCCCTTGAACGGGATCCGCTCTTCGAGCGCTGCCTGATCACTCGCCGAGGCGGCCGCCGGTGCCGTGGCACCCGCGGTCGGTGCGGCCGTCCTGTTGGCGGCGGCGTGCACATCATCGCGCGTGACGTCGCCGCGGGGACCGGTCGGGGTCACCTGGGACAGGTCGACGCCGAGATCCTTCGCAAGCTTCCGCACGGGCGGCTTCGCCAGCGGTTTGCCCGGTGAGGCAGGTGCCGATGCGGGCTGTGCTTGAGCAGCGGGAGCCGCTGCAGGAGCCGACGCCGCTGGCGCCGGTGTGTCCGCGTCCGCCCCCTCCGCAGCCGACGCTGCGGGAGAAGCGCCAGCCGCAGGGGCCGGGACGGGAGCGCCCTTGCGCGGACGACGCTTCGACGAAGTCTCCTTCGCCCCGTAACCGACGAGGGTGGCTCCGCCGTCGGCATCACCGGAGGCACCGGCCGATTCCTCGGCCGAACCGGAAGTCGGCGCACCGGCGGAGGCGGGGGCCGCCTCGGCGCCGGAGTCATCTCCGCCGAAGCGGATGATCGGGGTGCCGACCTCGATGGTCTGGCCCTCCTCGACCAGGAGGGCACCGACGGTGCCCGCGTGCGGGCTGGGCAGCTCGACGAGCGACTTCGCGGTCTCGATCTCGACGAGGATCTGGTTGACGGTGACGGTGTCGCCGGGGGCGACCTTCCACGCGACGATGTCGGCCTCGGTCAGGCCCTCACCGACGTCGGGAAGAGGAAATTCGAATGACATTCTTGACTCTCCTCGAAATCAGTAGGACAGGGCCCGATCGACACCATCGAAGATGCGATCGAGGTCGGGCAGGTAGTGCTCTTCCATTCGCGAACCGGGGTACGGGGTGTGGTAGCCGCCGACCCGGATGACCGGAGCTTCGAGGTTGAAGAAGCAGCGTTCGGTGATGCGCGCGGCGATCTCCGAACCCAGCCCCAAGAAGGTCGGAGCCTCGTGGGCGACGACCAGTCGGCCGGTCTTCGTCACGGACTTCTCGATCGCGGTGAAGTCGATCGGGTTGAGGCTGCGCAGGTCGATGAGTTCGACGCTCTTGCCCTCCTCGGCGGCCGCGGTGACCACGTCCTGCGCCGTCGGGACCAGCGGCCCGTAGGCGACGAGGGTGACATCGGTGCCTTCGGACACGACCCGGGCGTCGTGCATGCCCAGCTCGCCGCGAGCGGTGGTGTCGACGTCTCCGCGCATCCAGTAGCGACGCTTGGGTTCGAAGAACATCACCGGATCTTCGCTCTTGATCGCATCCTGGATCATCCAGTACGCGTCATGAGCGTTCGCCGGGGAGACGAGCCGCAGTCCCGCGTGGTGGGCGAACACGGTCTCGGGGCTCTCCGAATGGTGCTCGGGTGAACCGATGCCGCCGCCGTAGGGCACGCGGATGACCAGGGGGATGTTCTCCTTGCCCAGGGTGCGGTTGTACAGCTTCGCCACCTGGGTCACGATCTGGTCGTAAGCCGGGAAGATGAATGCGTCGAACTGGATCTCGATGACGGGACGGTAGCCGCGGATGGCCATGCCGATCGAGGTGCCGACGATGCCGGACTCGGCCAGCGGGGCATCGATGACGCGCTGCGGGCCGAAGTCCTTCTGCAGACCTTCGGTGACGCGGAAGACGCCGCCGAGTTTGCCGATGTCCTCACCGATGAGGACGACCTTCGGGTCGTCCTCCATGGCCTTGCGCATTCCGGCGGTGATCGCCTTCGAGAGGGGAAGTTTCTCCATCAGGCCTCACCCGCATCGGCGAACGAGGCCTGGTATGCCAGGAATTCGGCACGTTCCTCGTCGACGAGGGAGTGGGGTTCCGCAGTGACGTGCGCGAACATCTCGACGCCGTCGGGGTTCTCCATGGTCATGCAGTTGTGGCGGATGCGGGCGGCCAGGGTGTCGGCCTCGGCGTCCACCTCGGCGAAGAACTCGTCGCTGGTCTCGGTGTGCTTGTCCAGATACGCCTTGAGGCGGGTGATCGGGTCGCGGTCCTCCCAGATCTCCTCTTCGGCCTTGTCACGGTACTTCGTCGGATCATCGGCCGTGGTGTGGGCACCGCGACGGTAGGTGAAGGCTTCGATGAGCATCGGACCGTGGCCGGCGCGCACGGAATCGAGGCTGGCGCGGGCGACGGAGTACATCGCGATGATGTCGTTGCCGTCGACGCGGATGCCGGGGACTCCGAATCCTTCGCCGCGGGTCGACAGCGGAGCTGCGGACTGGACGTGAGTCGGTTCGGAGATGGCCCACTGGTTGTTCTGGCAGAAGAACAGGACCGGAGCGTGGAAGGCTCCGGCGAAGGTCAGCGCCTCGGAGACATCGCCCTGTGAGGTCGCACCGTCGCCGAAGCAGGCGATGGAGACGGTGTCGCGTTCGATGTCGCCGGTGCCGACGTCGCCGTCCATGGTGATTCCCATGGCGTAGCCGGTGGCGTGCAGGGCCTGCGAGCCGATGACGATGGTGTAGGTGTGGAAGCGGTGCTCCTGGGGATCCCAGCCGCCGTGGTTCTGACCGCGGAAGATCGACAGCAGGGTTTCGGGTTCGACGCCGCGGGTGTAGGCGAGGCCGTGTTCGCGGTAGGTGGGGAAGACGAAGTCTTGGGGGCGAGCGGCTCGTCCCATGCCGATCTGGGCCGCTTCCTGTCCGAACAGAGGCGCCCACAGGCCCAACTGTCCCTGACGCTGCAGGGCAGCTCCTTCGGCGTCGATGCGACGTACCAGGACCATATCCCGGTAGAAGCCGCGCAGATCCTCATCGGTGAGTTCTGCGGCGAAGGCGTCGTACTCACCGGATTCGACGCGATTTCCGTCTTCGGTGAGCATCTGGATCATTCTGGGCTCCGAGGACTGACTGTGGGCAGCACCGGTTCCCACTGAAATGTTGGAGGTCATTTCAGTTCTCCTTTGTTCGAGGTCCAACTTCACCGGAGGTGACCAGTGGTGGACCGTGTCCGTCGGGCAGGCCCTCGGATGTGAGAACTCGCCCTCGAGTGATCTGATTCACAGGTGGTATCACAATACCGAATCCACTCACTGCTTGCCACTCTCCCCATGCGGTTCGAGTATCAAAAGTGCAGGTCAGAAACAGACTATGGCCCGAGCTCGACACATGTGGCCGAGTTCCAAAGCGCTGAGCGGACAATTGTCGATCTCGGCAGAGATGCTCCATCGTCCGACCAATGCACATCCGAGCACCGAGGCGGCCCTTCACCGGGAGGCGGAGCACAGGTTTCGTCAGGTCCGTTCGCGCACCGAGGCGGCCCTCCGGCACGCAGTCGGTTTCGGGTTCGGTCAGGCCCGTTCGCGCACCGAGGCGGCCCATCGTGTCGATGCCGACTGCCGCACCCCTCCGACCGAGGTCAGTGTCGTTCTCGCTTTCCCTGGTAGTCGCGCGTCTTGGCGAGGTCCCCGGTGAAGAAGCCCGAATTCTTCGAGGTGAAGCGGTCGAAGGCGGGAGTCCCGGCTCTGCGCAGAAGCCCGATGGAGGCAGCGTAGGCAACGGAGGAGTGCGCCGCCCCGGCCGAGGCGAACATCTCGTCGAGTTCGGCATCGGTCTTGTCCGCGAGCTCGGGGACTCTGCGCAGTTCGTCGGGATCATAGTCGACGGTGACCGTCGACCAGTTCTTCGTCGCCGGGTTCTCGTTGCCGTCGAGATCGGGCACGAGGTCCTGTTCGTGTTCGATCGAGAGTACGTCGATTCCCTCATCGATGGCGAAGTCGGAGACCGGAGCACCCACCGTCATCAGTGCCGTGACGTTGACATCGTCGAGAAAGGCCGGGTCCGCGGCCAGAGAACCTGCGGTGATCCCTCCCTGCGAATAGCCGACGAGCATGACCTCGGCGTCGTGCCCGATACCGGCGTCGGCGATCGCCTGGCGCACCATTTCGCGCATCACGGTGTCGTTGCCGGCCATCCCCTGCACGTTCGTCGTCAGGTCGGTCGTATTGTCTCCCGGCTTCGGCGACCAATCCGTGGTGGCCGGCACGTAGACGATATAGCGGGTCGTCCCGTCGGGTCCGACGATCTCCTCGATGCGCACCTGTCCGGAATCGACTCCGCGGTGGCAGTTCGCTTCGCGGAGGAAGAGGTCGTCGACGTCAGGTGGCGGCTCTTTGTGCGGCGGCGTCAGTCCTTTCGCCCTCCATACCTCGACATCGGAGGGCAGCAGCAGTCCGAATGCGTTCGCACCGGCCAGGACCCAGATCGTCATCGACGTTGAATCGTGCGGCCAGAACGCGTGGTCGCCTTCGGAATCGAGGACGAACGGAGGCAGCCCGAGGAATCCGACGACGAAGCCCGGCAGCACGTGCTCGATGACGGCTCCCGTGACATCCGACTGTTCGAACACGAACGTGATCAGCGCTTCCTTCGCTTTCGCCTTCGTCTTGCCCAGGTCGATTCCGAACTGTTTGGTGATGACGTCGTCGAGTCCGGTCACGTCGAGGATCTTCGTGACCACAACGACCTGAGCCCCGACCACGAGTGCGACGGGGATGATGACGGGCAGGCTGAGAGCGATGACGCGGCCGGTCGCGTAACCGAGAGCGTCGAGCAGTCCGCCGAAGACTTCGCTGAGGCCCTTCTCCGCCTGACGGTAGGCGAAGGCGGCGGTCCGAACGGCGAGCAGTGTCGCCTCGAGCTCGAGCACCGAGGCGGTCAGCTGGCTGTGGAATCGGATCCGGCAGGCATCGAGGTTGAGCGCTGTCACGGGAGCCGGCACCTGGGTGAGGAGGGTCGCGAGATCGAAGTCTCCGACAGCTGCTTCGACGGACAGCTCACCGATGTCTGTGATGACGGTCTGCAGTGCGTCCCCGCTGCCATCGGCGCGTTCGTCGACGGTGATCCGCCCACCGCCGCGCGTCGTCGAATCGATCATTGCGGGCCTTTCGCAGCCCCTGCCGTCAGTGTCCGTGTGAGCACGGCGCTCAGCAGCGTCCGCACCGCCGCATCTCCCGCAGCGACGTCGTCATCGACGGTGACGGAATCGCCGTCGCGCTCGATGACCGGCCGGAACCACGCGCCGCTTTTTCGGCGGAGGAACTCCAGCCCCGTGGCTCCCCCTCCGCACGCCCAGCTGAGCGTGAGCACGCAATCCTGTTCGACGAGCTCGGCGAGGTCCTCGACGACGTGCCCGATCCGTCCCGGTTCGATCCGGCGCAGCAGCTGGTGCTGTGCGAAGTCCTCAAGTCCCTCCCCCTGCAGTGCCAGGATCGCGTGCCCGACACCCGAACCGAGGCACAGCGCCAGGTGAACGGTTTCGGTTCCCGAGGACACGACAACGCTGAGGCGCGAGCTCACCCGGTTGAGCTCGGAGGCGAATCCTCGCAGCCAGGCGGTGAGCACATCGAGATCCCGTGTCGCGCCTCCACCGCCACCGACGCCGCCGATCTCCGAGGCCGCGGCGCCAGACCTCTCACCCGCGCCGGCCCTCCCCGGATCTGCACCGCCCGGGTCTGCGGATTCCGGGGCAGTGCTGCCCTGCCCCACCTCCGCCGAGGCGGAAAGACAGTCCCGTTCGACTCGGCGAGGGAGCAGGTCGGGCGGCCAGAGCCGACGCAGCCGTTCGGGCAGCCGGGTGATCCGATCGAGGTCGACGACGATCCAACTGTCGATCCCTGCTGTCTCACGTGCGGCGGGGCGGGCGTTCACAGTTGGATCCGCCCGCCTGCCGACACGACCTGCAGGTGGAGGTCGTACGCCTCGGCGAGCTTCTCCGCCCGCTCACCCAACCGGTCGATCGATTCCGCGCATGAGGCCACCCGGTCATCGAACAGCTTTCCTGCTGGCGAATCCCATCCGTCGATTCGGCGGCAGCTCTGCGCCAGGGAGTGCAGCACCTGCGCTCGCCGTCTCCACTGCTCGCGATTGCGCTCCAGCTCATCCGTGATCATGCCTCAGTCCTCCCGCCTGTCCGTCCGGCATCCGTGCCCGAATCCCTCGACCGTAGGAGGCCCCAGCACGGGAGAGGAAGCCTCGATTTCGGGCCTGGGGAAGAGCCTCGAGCGTCCACAGGGCCGTGATGTCGAAGTCACCACGGAATCCACAGGGGACGACGCTCGAGTCCGCCCCTTCTCCCGCGCCTACCGGCCGGTAGACCCGGACGCGTGCCGGCCCGATTCGCCGCTCATGAGAAAATGAGGGCATGCCGACTGTTTCCCTTGCCGAAATCTCGCCCGCCATCGCTCTCGGACCGCTTGATGGTCGCTATCGCAAAGACACCGCTGACCTCGTCGATCACCTCTCCGAGGCGGCTCTCAACCGCAATCGCATCACGGTGGAGATCGAATGGTTCATCCACCTCGCACAGAACTCGGTGATCGAGGGTGTACGCACCCTCACCCCCGACGAGGTCGACGGACTGCGCGCCTTCGCCGCCGACTTCGACGCCGACACCATCGCCACACTGGCCGCTCATGAAGCCGTCACCGTCCATGACGTCAAGGCCGTCGAATACACAATCAAAGAAGCACTAGTGACGATCGGCGCCGAGGATCTCGGCGAGCTCGTCCACTTCTGCTGCACGTCCGAAGACATCAACAACCTGTCCTGGGCATTGGGCATCAAAGGCGCCACCGAACAGGTGTGGCTGCCGCGGGCCAGGGCTCTCATCGACGCTCTCGCCGAGTCCGCCACGGAACTGGCCGAGGTTCCGATGCTCGCCCACACCCATGGTCAGCCGGCCACACCGACGACGATGGGCAAGGAACTCGCGGTCTTCGTCCACCGCCTCCGCCGCCAGTACGAACGCATCGCCGCCACCGAGTTCCTCGGCAAGATCAACGGCGCCACGGGCACCTACTCGGCGCATCTGGCGGCCGTGCCGGGAGCCGACTGGCCGCAGATCGCCCGCACCTTCGTCGAAGACCGTCTCGGGCTGACCTTCAACCCTCTGACCACTCAGATCGAGTCCCACGACTGGAACGCCGAACTGTTCGCCGATCTCGCTCGGTTCAATCGGATCGCCCACAATCTGGCCACCGATATGTGGACCTACATCTCGATGAACTACTTCAAGCAGATCCCCGTCGCCGGTGCGACCGGTTCGTCGACGATGCCGCACAAGGTCAATCCGATCCGGTTCGAGAACGCCGAAGCCAACCTCGAACTCTCCTGTGCTCTTCTCGACTCCCTGGGCTCGACGTTGGTCACCTCGCGGATGCAGCGCGACCTCACCGACTCGACCTCACAGCGCAACATCGGTGTCGCTTTCGGCCACTCGGTTCTCGCGCTCAACAATCTGGTCAAGGGCCTCGGAGCCCTCGCCATCAACGAGGAGGCACTGGCCGCCGACCTCGACGGCAACTGGGAGGTCCTCGGTGAAGCCGTTCAGTCGGTCATGCGCGCCGCCGGGCTGCAGGGTGTGCCGGGAATGGACAATCCGTACGAAACGCTCAAGGAACTCACTCGCGGCAAGCGCATCAACCAGGCCGATCTGCAGACGTTCGTCGACGGCCTCGGGCTGCCCGAGGAGCGCGCCGAACTGCTCAAGGCTCTGACACCTGCCACCTACACCGGTGTCGCGGCTCAGCTCGCTGAGTCCGAGGTCGCGGACTGGAAGGCCGTCAGCGAGGGCTGAACCACGACGCTGACGACTCGTCGAGGCCGGTCTTGCGAATTCGCGAGACCGGCCTCGATGCTCAGACGGCAGGCTCAGCCGGCGGGGATGTCGAAGGTCGTCGTGAACTCGGGGACCTTCTCGTCGGTTCCCATCACCTTGCCGGCACCGCGTTCGTAGCGGATCGTGTAAGTGTCCTGCTTCTCATTCGGAACATAGGCGAGCCAGCCCTGATGTGTTCCGCCGTCGCGGCGAGACACATCTTCGAAGGGTTCGAATCCGGCGGCCCGCATCTCGGCTTCGAGGCCGTCGGTCTGGTCGTAGCGGAAATCCGCACCCCCGTCTTCGGAGATCTTGAACGCTCCGGACTGGATGAGTCCGCTGTATTTCTTGCCCGGGGTGATCTTGACTTCGAGGAGGACGACTTCGCCGCCGAGCTCGATCGACGAGGCCCTCTTGGACGACTCGAAGTTCCGCACCGCCGAGAGCACCTCGATCTTGTCCTGCATCTCCGGGTCCTCGAAGCTTTCACCGATGCTGATCTGGCCCTGACTGCCGGACGACGACCCCGAATCCGACCCGGTGGACCCGTCGGCGGACGAGGTCGACGACGACGAGGAGTTCGAGGCCGACTGGTCCGAACTCGAGTCCTGCTCGCCGGCCTGGTCCTGGCCGTTCTGGTCGGCACTCGGCTCCTGCCCGTTCTCATCGCCCTGATCCTGACCATTCTGGTCCTGACCGTTCTGGTCCTGACCGTCGGCGTTCGACTGCTCGCCGGTCTGGCCCTGGTCGGGCTGGACGACCTGGCTGATGAGCGAGCAGCCCGAGAAGGCGAGGGTACAGCTGAGCAGGGCCGCAGCGGTGAAGGTGGCACGCTTCATGCGTTTCATGGTGACTCCTTGATCGGTCTCTCGCACTCGGAAGCAGGTCGCCCGAATGCGTGTTCTGAAACCAATCTATGAGCTCGTTGCGGCCGAGATGTGTGCAGCGTGTGGCAGAACGGCAACGTCTGTCACCGATCCGCCGCAGCCCCCGAACAGCCGCCCGGCCACGTCCTCAAGCGGGCGCGAGATGCCTGTCCGCGTCCACCTCGGCGAGGGTCTTCTTGCCCATGCTGCGGGCGAGGATGAGGGTCGGGACTCCGGCGACGATGATGACGACGGTGGCGTAGATCGCCGGTGCCAGCGTGATGCCCGTCGACGACATGAGTGCCGTGGCGATGAGCGGTGAGAGCCCGCCGAACAGAACGGTGGCGACGTTGTAGCCGATCGCCATGCCGGAGAAGCGGCTCGTGCCGGTGAACTGCTCGGGGACCATGGCGGCCGCCACAGCGCTCCACCCGGCCGCCGGGATCGCGAGGAACGCCGATCCTGCGATCGCGATGCCCGCGGACTGGTTTGACAGCAGCACATACGCGGGAATCGTCGTGAAGACGAAGACGACCATGAGTGCCGCCAAGGCAGGTTTGCGCCCGAACTTGTCCGAGGCGAGGCCGAAGAACGGGGTGACGACGATGGCGACGACGGCCGCAACGGTGCCCAGTGCCAGGGAACCGGAGTTCGGGACCTTCGCCACCTCTTCGATGTAGGTGGGCACATAGGTGATGTTGAGGAAGTAGCTGACCGAGCCGATCGACGAGATGAGGAAGGCGACGAGGATCGCCCGCGGCTGCTCGAGGATCGCGGTGATGAGCGGGGAGCGTTCGAGACCGACGTCCTTCTTGCCCTTGTTGTCCTTCTCCGCCTGCTGCAGCCGTTTGAAGGTCTCGGTCTCCTCCATCATCGACCGAAGCGGAACCATGATGATGGCAAGCACGGCGCCGAGGACGAACAGCAGCCGCCAGCCCCAGGAATCCATCGCCTCGGGAGAGAGCGTATTCGCCAGCAGCGCACCGGATCCCACGGCCAGAAGCGCGCCGACCTCGCTGTTGGCCGCAGCCCAGCTGGCAGCCAATCCGCGCTTTCCCGGTCCCGCCGATTCCATGAGGAAGACCATGATGCCGGTGTACTCGGCACCGACCGAGAATCCGGACAGGCAGCGCAGGGCGACCATGAGGACGCCGGCCCAGATGCCGATCGTGTCGTAGTTCGGGATCACCGCGATCCCGAGCATGGAGATCGCCATGAGGACCGCGGAGATGATGAGCGTCGAACGACGTCCGATCCGATCACCGAGGTGACCGAAGACCATCGCACCCAAGGGTCGGAAGAGGAATCCCGCTGCACCGACCCCGAGGGTCAGCAGCAGAGAATCCGTCTGGTCGCCGAAGAATTCCTTGGTCAGGGTCGTGGCGACATAGAAGAAGATCGAGAAGTCGTACCATTCGACGACGGTGCCGAAGGCGGCGACAAACATCGACCTGCGCCGGCCTCTCTCCCGCTCTCGACTGCCTGCTTGGGCGGGTGATGCGGGATGGTTCCGATCCGACGCTGTCATTCCCCGAGCGTACCAGCACGCTCGGACATGGGATACCGCCGAGGATTTCGGCAGTGATTGCGCCGCACATGTCGGCAGTCGAGGCCAACCGGAATTATATTACTGACTGGTAGCATATTGGGGCAGTGGAGATTACCCTGAAAGTTATGGACTCACTTCTCAAGCAGGACGTGTGCATCCCGGTGTCGAGCCGGTCCGGCTCCAGCGATCTCAAGGGACATCTCTTCCTCACCTCGGCCGACCCGCATGCGGTGCTGACGATCCACCCGGCCACCGCGACTCCCGAACGCTTCTACTTCTCCTTCGCCGAGGCGGCGGCTGCCCGTGGGTTCGCTGTGGTCACCTACGGCTTCCGCGGTGTCGGTGACCGGAGGGCGGCTCGCGCCCATCGGCATCTGCGCATGCGCGACTGGATCTGCGAAGATGTGGCGGCCGCGGGCGCCTGGGCCGAGGAGAGTTTCCCTGATCTGCCGCATACGGCGTTGGGCCACAGCCTCGGCGGGCACGCCCTGCTCCTGGGCAGCGGCGGACAGCGGCTGTCCGGAATCGTCACAATCACCACAGCGATGGTGGCGGCACGCAGCATCGCGCCCCGCAGCGAGCGCTGGCGAGTGGAAGTCGGCCTCGGAGTCTTCGGCAGGGTGGCCACACGAGTGTGCGGGTAGATGCCCGGCAGCCGAGTCGGACTCGGCGAGGACATCCCCGCCGCCGCCCTCTACGAGTGGACAAACTGGCTGCGCCGTCCCCACTTCTTCTTCGACGACCCGAGTTTCGACGCCGAAGCGCGCGCCGCCCGACTGCGCACACCTGTTCTCGCCGTCGGCACCTCCGACGATCCGTGGGCGACAGAAGCGTTCATCGATGCGCTCACCGACCGCCTGCGACTGGCCCCGGTGACCCGTCGCACTGTCGACCCGACAGAACTCGACGCGACGAGCATCGGCCATCACGGTCTCATGCGCCGATCCGTCGCCGCAGACGCCTGGCCGGAGATCCTCGACTGGCTCGAGAGGAAAGCAGCCGAAGAATAGGTCACCATCGGAGACTTTCCTCGCCCAGAATTATCCGTTTGCGACCACTTTTCGACCGCCGGTATCCGTTTGCGACCACTTCTCGACTGACGCTGCGCCCTCAGCTGCGGCTGAGACCGAACAGCGAGTCGGTGAAGCGGTTGCCGAACATGGCCGCCGGATCCAGACGGGCCCGCAGCTCGCAGAAGTCCGCGAATCGCGGATAGAGCTCGTTCAGGTCGGCGGCCGTGCGGGTGTGGATCTTGCCCCAGTGCGGTCGGCCACCGTGCCGGCAGACGATCTCTTCGACGACGCGAAAGTACTCGGCGAAGTCCTCCTTGATGAAGCGGTGGACGGCGATGTACATCGTCTCCCGTCCCGTCGCCGTCGACAGCGGCACATCATCGGCGGCGGCGCACCTGACCTCGAGGGGGAATGAGATCGCCCACCCCTTGGCCTCGATGGCGCCTCGGATCTCCCGGATCGCCTCGGGTCCGGAGTCGAAGGGCAGGGCGTACTCCATCTCGTTGAACCGCACCCGCCGTGGGGTGACGAACACATCGTGGCCCGGTGCCCGGTACGTTCGGTCTGCCACGACGGACTGGGCGACGCGATTGATCGAGGGCACCACGCCCGGGACCTTCGCCCCGAGCTCGACGGCCAACCGGAGCGCTCCGTTCTCCACCACCTCTTTGTCGAGGAGGTTGAGCCACCGGTTGCGCACCCCCGCCTCGGCGAGGTGGCCCGGCCCGGCCTGCCCCGGTTCCACCCGGGTGTTCGTCTTCGTCAGCACCGAATCGGTGTGCGGGAACCAGTAGAACTCGAAATGGTCGGCCCCGCGCATCCTCTCGGTCAGCCCGTCGAGGAGCTCGTCGAATCCGGCGACCTTCTCCTCGGCGATGAGGTCGAAGGCCGGCACGCACTGGAGTTCGACTTCGGTGATGACACCGAGAACGCCGAGGCTGACCCGTGCAAGGTCGAAGACCTCCGGTTCCGACTCCGCCGACAGCTCCCGCGCCTGCCCGTCGGGGCCCATCAGGCTCAGCCCGGTGACGGTCCCGGCGAACCCGGTGAACCCGATTCCGGTGCCGTGCGTGCTCGTCGAGATCGCGCCCGCCAGGGCCTGCGGATTGACGTCGCCCTGATTCTCCAGGGCCAGACCGTAGGGTGCGAGCAGGGCGGGAATGTCCCGCAGCCGGGTGCCGGCGGCGAAGCGCACCCGCTTGCGCTCCTCGTCGACGGCGATGATGCCGGAGAGTCCGTCGAGATTGACCATGACATCGTCGCCGGCGGCCACCGGGGTGAACGAATGCCCGGCCCCGACGACCCGCAGACGGTCCCCCGCCGCCGCAGCGGCCGTGACGATGCCCGATAGCTCCTCCGCCGAGGCGGGGCGTGCGAATGTGTGCGGATGTGCATGGACATGACCGGCCCAGTTCCGGAATCTCTGCCGACCGTGCCGGTCGCCTCGTCGCGGCTGCACGTCTCTCACAGCACGAGCCCCTCTCCTCGATAGGTGGTCCAGGCATCGCGGATGCGGCCCTGAGACACGATCTGGAAGTCGTTGAAATGTTCGGCCAGCTCACCGGCCTTCGCGTGCCGGAACCACACGAGGTCGCCGATGCGCAGCGAGTCCGTGCCGGGCCCGGTCAGCGGCGTCTGCACCTCTCCGGGCCCCTCGAGGCCGGAGTATTCGAGGCCCGGCGGCCAGGCGATCGTCGGCAGACGGTCGGGGCCGGGGACTCCCGAGGCGATGAATCCGCCCTTGAAGACCGTCACCCAGCCGGGCCCGGGCCTGCGCACGACGGGAGTGACGAAGTATGCGGCGGGCCGGTGCCGGAAGTGCGTATAGCCGTCGAAGAGTCCCGGGGAGAAGAGGCCGGATCCGGCGGCGAGTTCGGTCAGAGTGCCTTCGACGGAGCTGGATTCGAACGAGCCGGTTCCCCCGCCGTTGACGAATTCGAGGTCGGCGACCTCTCTGACGGCGGCGATGACGGCGGCTCGTCGTTCGGCGAGTTCGGCGATCGAGGCTCTCTGCATGAACCGCACGATCGCCTGCCGGGCTGTTCGTCCGGCGTCGGCGGTGCCGGCGATCTGCCCCTCGTAGAACATCATCCCGACGAGATCGAACCCGGGCCGGGCCGCGACCTGACGGGCGAGCGCGACGGCCGCTCGCCCCTCCCGGATCGGTGAGCGCCTGGCCCCGATATGGACGCGGTCGCCCAACCAGGATTCGGCCGGGCGAAAGGAGGAGTCGACGTCGATGCACACCCGCACCGAGGCGGCTCCCGCCTCGGCGAGGGATCTGCGGACGTCGTCGATGATGTCGAGGTGGTCCACGGAGTCGATCATCACGGTGATGTTCGACCGCGCTCCCGCCTCGGCGACCATCCGGGTCAGGGCCGGCCGGTCGAGGCTGGGATAGCCGATGACGATGTCGCGGACACCGTGGGCATGGAGCGACAGCGCCTCGGGAACGGAGAAGGCGAGCACGCCGGAATAGGCGGGATGGGCGAGCGCTCGGTCGATGGCGGCGGGCACACGCAGGGACTTCGTGGCCAGCCGGATCGGCAGTCCGCGAGCGCGCTGAGCCAGGGCATCGAGGTTCTCGTCGAAGGCGTCGAGATCGACGACGGCGGTGGGTGCACAGGTCCCTTTCAGCGCACGCCGGAGTCCACTCGAAACCATATTCGGTAGTCTAGCCTGCGATGACCTACGTCACATGGTTAGGAAGCCGATGAGAACAGAGACCAGCGCCCGCACCTCCGAAGCAGGCACTGCACAGACCGCGTCCGCGCATGTCACCGCGGCACTGCGGGACTTCCTCGACACCGATCCGTACGCCGATGCCTCCGGTTCGGGCGAGGTGATGCGCGGCGTCGAACCGTTCACCGGCCAGGAGGTCGACCGGTTCGCCCGGAACACTCCCGACGACATCGAAGCCGCCTACGCCACGGCCCGCATCGCAGGCGAAGCATGGGCCGCTCAGTCGGTTCAGCACCGGGCGAAGGTGCTCACTCGACTGCATTCCGCACTGGTCCGGAACGAGGATCTGCTCCTCGACATCATCCAGTACGAGACCGGCAAGGCCCGCATCCACGCCTATGACGAGATCCTCGATACCTTCAATGTGCTCCGCCACTACGGGGTGATGGCCGCCCGGTATCTGCGTCCCGAACGTCGGCGCGGGGCGATCCCCGTGCTCACCCGCACCGAGGTCACGCGCACCCCGCTGGGCGTGATCGGGTTCATCACACCGTGGAACTACCCGCTGACCTTGGGTGCGACCGACCTGTTCGCGGCCCTGACCGCCGGCAACGCCGTCGTCCACAAAACCGATTCGACGACGACGCTGACCTCGGTGTTCATGCGCAGGCTGGCCATCGCCGCCGGTCTGCCCGCCGAGGTGTGGCAGCTCGTGCCCGGCCCGTCCTCCGAGGTCGGACCTGCACTCATGGCTGGTGCCGACGGAATCTCGTTCACCGGGTCGACGGCCGCGGGACGGTCGATCGCCGCCGAGGCGGGGCAGCGTCTGCTCCCGGCCGCGCTCGAGCTCGGGGGCAAGAACCCGCTGATCGTGGCCGCCGATGCGGATCTGGAGAAGGCCGTCGAGGGCGCCGTGCGCGGATCGTTCTCCTCGGCCGGGCAGCTGTGCATCTCGATCGAGCGCATCTACGTCCACGAAGACCTCTATGAGACCTTCTGCGCCCATTTCGCCGAGGCGGCCCGCGCCCACCGTCTCAGCGCGGAGTTCGAATACGGCCCGGACATGGGCACCCTGGCGGGACCGAAGCAGCTCGAGACGATCACGGCTCATGTCGAACAGGCCCGCAACGCCGGTGCCACGGTGCTCGCCGGCGGGCACCCGGTGCCCGATCTCGGCCCCTATTTCTACGCTCCGACCGTGCTCACGGATGTTCCCGCCACGGCGGAGCTGCATCGCGAGGAGACCTTCGGCCCCGTCGTCTCCGTCTATCCGGTGCCGTCGGACGCCGCGGCGATCGCTGCGGCCAACGACAGCGACTACGGACTCTCGGCGTCGGTCTACTCGCGTTCCCATGGGCGCGAGATCGCGCGGCTGGTCGAGGCCGGCATGGTCAATGTCAATGAGGTCTACCCGGCCAGCTGGGGGTCCATCGACGCTCCGGCCGGCGGAGTCAAGGCCTCAGGCATGGGCCACCGGCACGGACCCGAGGGCCTCTTCCAATTCATGCATTCGCACACGATCGCGCAGCAGCGCCTCCACCCGATCGCACCGGCTGGTCCTCTCGATCAGAAGACGTTCGCGAAGGCCATGACCGGCGCACTTCAGGTGATGCGGTCTCTGCGCATGAAGTAGGCCGGCGGCCTTCACCGGCGAATATAGGTCACCATCGGATACTTCTGGCGCCGAAAAGTATCCGATGGTGACCTATGTTTCGGACCGATTGTCCGATTGTGACCTATTCTCCTGCCCGGGCCGGCCGCAGGACGAGCCCTGCGGCGTCGGGCAAGGCTCAGTCGACAGCTGAGCAGTGGGACTCAGCTGACGGAATCGAAGAATTCGTGCGCCACCGGCACGGCCGCCTCGGCGCCGAATCCGCCGTCTTCGACGAGGACGGCCACGGCCAGATCTCCCTGGAACCCGGCGAACCACGAATGTGTGCGCGGCGGGGTCTCCTCGCCGTATTCGGCCGTTCCGGTCTTGCCGTGGACGGGGTCACCGGGAATGTCCTTGAGCGCAGTCGCAGTGCCCTCGGTGACGACTGTGCGCATCATCGTCGAGATCTCCTTCGCCGCGTCCGCGTCGAGCGTCGGGGCATCGCCGTCGCTGCCGTCCTTCGCACCCTGACCGCCGTCGCCGCTCTTCGCCTCGTCGAGCGCCTCACCGAGGACGAGCTGCGGGTCGACCGTCTCCCCCGCCTCCACCGAGGCGGCCATCGTCGCCACGGCCAGCGGGCTCGCCTGGACCTTGCCCTGGCCGATCATCTGCGCGGCGTGGGTGACCTCGTCATCGTCGGCCGGCACCGAGGCCATCTTCGCGCCGATGGCCGAGGTGTCACCGAGCATGCCGAGCTGGGCGGCGGCCTCGGCCACCTCGTCGCCGGTGACCTTCTCCGAAGAGGAGACGAAGGCGGTGTTGCAGGAGTGTGCGAAGTCGTCGGCGAAGCTGACGGTGCCGAGCACTTCGTCTTCGGCGTTCTTGAAGCTCTTGCCGCCGATGTTCACGGTCTTCGGACAGTCGATGTCGTCAGCCGGTTTCACCCCGGCGTCGAGGAGTGCCAGGCCAGAGGCGATCTTGAACACGGAACCGGGAGGGTACTGACCACTCAGCGCTCTGTCCCAGGCCGCTCCTGCCGGGTCGTGGTTGGCCACGGCGAGCACCTGGCCGTCGCTGGGACGGATCGCGACGACGGCGGCCGGTTTCTTCGCGGTCGCCGCCGCGTCGTCCGCGGCGGTCTGGATATCGACGTCGAGGGTGGTCTCGAGATCCTCACCGTCCTGCGACTCGAAGGCGTGGAGGCTCGTCAGCTTCGTCTTTCCGCCCTTGTCGTCGGTCGGATCGCCTTTGGCGAAGACTTCGACGCTGCCGGGTCCGCTGAGGCGGGAATCGAAGGTCTTCTGCAGGCCGGTGCGGCCGACGATGTCACCGGCGATGATCTCGCCCTCGGAGTTCTCGATGTCTTCGGCGCTGGCGGGTCCGGCCGAACCGAGCGTGGCCTGCGCGAACCCGCGAGACCGGGTCAGAGTCTGGGTGTCCTCGGAAAAGAGCACCCCCGGCAGATCGTGGATGGCGCTCTTGACCGATCTGTAGTCGTCTTCGCGCAGGGTCACGACGGGGACGAGCTGATTGCCTGCGGCGTCGTCGACGGACTTCTCGAGGTCAGCGGCGTCGAGGTCGAGGGAGTCGACGCCGTCGTTGAGCCCGCTGACGAGTCGGCCGATGGTGTCGGGCTCCAGGCGATTCGGATGGACGCCGATGTCGATGACCTTCCCCTCTGCCATGAGCACTTCGCCATCGGCGCCGAGGATCTTCCCGCGTCCGCCCGGATTCGCGCGCAGTGCGAAGCGGCCGCCCTTGCCGAGCTTCGGGTGGACGGCCTGCTCCGTGAGATCCGCCCACCAGAAGAGTCCGTTCTTCTCCAGGGGCAGCTGGGAACTGTACTCCCAGGACTCTCCGCCGTTGTTCGCCCAGCTCCAGTCGAGTGTGGCCACGGTCCGCCCCTCGGCCTCGGTGATGTCGTCGACGGTGACCGACCGCAGGTCGACTCGCTTGCCCAATGCCTTCGTGACCCGGTCGAACAGGCTCTGAGCGAGGTCCTTCTGGTGCCAGACGTCCGAGTTCAGCTGCTCTTCGGCGAGGTCGTTGGCGGCTGCCTCGGCAGCTGAGGACTTCGTCATCGGAAGCCGGAAGAGCGCGAAGACCCCGGCGCCGAGCAGCAGAACGAGGACGAGTGCGACGGCCAGCCAGACCCGGGACTTCTTCGACATGGGACCATCCTCTACCGAGGGGCGTCCGATGTCCATTGCGCTGAGCCGAGACCGCCGGTCAGCCTGCGTCGGGGACGACGGTGTATTCGAGGACGGGGCGGCCGGCCGAACCGTACCGGGGACGGCGTTCGAGCATGCCGGCGTCGGCCATGGATTCGAGGTAGCGGCGTGCGGTGACCCGGGAGACGCCGAGGCCCTCGGCCAACTCAGTCGCGGACTGTCCCGGATTCTCATCGAGCAGGTTCTTCACCTCGGACTGGACGGCATCGGGCACACCCTTCGCGGTCGCGGCCACGGTGTGGGTGCGCAGGGCCGAGATCGCCTTGTCGACCTCGGTCTGGGTGACCTCCCCGTCGTTCGAATCTCCGCCGAGGCGGTTGCGGAAGGACGAATACGCCTCGAGTTTGGATTTGAAGACGGGGAAGGTGAATGGCTTGATGATGTACTGGGCGACGCCGTACGACAACGCCTCCTGCACGATCTGCATGTCCCGGGCGGCGGTGACGGCGATGATGTCGACGTCGACGCGCTGGCCGCGGATGGCGCGACAGACCTGGAGTCCGTGCCCGTCGGGCAGATTCATATCGAGGAGGACGAGGTGGATGCCGGAGGACTCGAGGCCGTAGATCTGACCGGTGAGAGCAGCCATCGCCTGAGTGGCATTCTTCGCCACCCCCGCGACGTGATAGCCGTCGATGCGATCGATGTACTTCGCGTGAGCACGGGCGGCGACCACCTCATCCTCGACGACGAGCACACCGATGCTCGATTCGGGCACAGTTGAGTCCGACATGCCGCCAGTCTATCTGCACCCGTTTGACAGCGTGCCTGATCGTGTTGCAGTCCCGTCACATCGAGCTGTGGCCCGCTTGACCTGCACCGGCCGAGTCCGGCAGCCACACCGTGAGCACCGCACCCTTGAACCGGTCGCAGTCCTCCCCCCGGCCCTGCACGTCGACGGCTCCCCCGAGGCGGCGGATCGCCTGCACGACCAGGGACAGCCCGACCCCGCGGGTGCCCGTCTGCTGGCGCCCCTGCCCCTGGTCGATCTCGACACCGTCGTGCTTCGTCGACCAGCCGCGTTCGAAGATCGCGTCGAGGTGCTCCTCGTCGATGCCCGGACCGTCGTCGCTGACCTCGATCGTGAATCCGCCGGGACCGCCGGATCCGGAGAGCTCGACGTGGACTCTCTTGTCTTCAGGCAGGACATCCTGCCTGCTCAGAGCGTCGAAAGCATTGTCGATGAGGTTGCCGATGATCGTCGCGAGATCCCGATCGTCCCCACCGAGGCTGCCCGTGAGGCCCGCAGTGTCCACCGTCATCTCGATGCCCACCTCGGCGGCTTGGGCGATCTTCGACAGCAGCAGGGCCGACAGCACGGGGTGGTCGAAAGTCATCGACCCGTCCCCGTTGACTCGGTTGAGGTCGTCGATGTCCCTGGCCGCGAAGTCGATGGCCTCATCGACGTGGTCGGTCTCGAGCAGGGACACGACCATGTGCAGCCGGTTCGCGTATTCGTGGGTCTGTGCGCGCAGGGAATCGGAGAACGATCGCACGGACACGAGCTCGCCGGAGAGCTCGGCCAGCTCCGTGTGATCGCGCATGGTCACGACCCACGTATCGCTGGCCGCCTCGGTGGGCTGCTGATTGACGACGAGGACGCGGTCGTCGGTGTAGTGGATCTCGTCGCGGGCCCACCGGCCGGAGGCGAGAAGATCGTGCAGCGCCTCCGGCAGGTCGAGTTCACGCAGCGGCATCTCCTCCGCCGAGGTGGGGCCCGAGTCCTCGTCGTCTCCGGCGGCCGGCATGCCCAGCAGTTCCCGGGCCTCGGTGTTGATGAGCACGATTCCGCGGGCGCGGTCGACGAGCAGCAGACCTTCGGAGACGGCCGTGAGCACGGAGGAGTAGAAGTCGAGCATGCTGCGCAGCTCCTCGGCGCCGTAGTCGCCGGTGACCCTGCGCAGGCCCCGCGATGTCACCCAGGAGGAGCCGATGCCGAGGATGAGAGTGAGGACGGCGATGCCGATGAGCCATTTGCCCTGCGCCAGGAAGCCTTCGCGGACCGAATCGGCGGAGCTGCCGACGATGACGGCGCCGACGACGGTGTCGGACCTCATGCCGTCGACGCCGACGTGTTCGGCATAGACCGGGGTGACGACGTACATGGTGCCATCGGACGCGCCTCCGTCGTCGATGAAGCGCACGGTCGACCGGCCCTCCTGCAGAGCCTGCCCGTCGACCGCCTGGGCCAGCTGGTCGATGGAGTCCTCGGGAATCTTCCCGGACTCCGCCGAGGCGGTCTTCGCTTCCAGCGCCTGTTGGCGTCCGGGTGAGCCCAGGGTCGGCGGGGTGAGGAGGAAGTCGATGGGCACGACCGCGGCGATGTCGAAGCCGTATTGGCTGATGACGTTGTCCAGCAGCGTCTGGACGTCGTCGCGGGACTCGGAGTCGAGATAGTCGTCTTGGCCGACGTCACCGGTGCCGACGAGGCCCAGCGACATCGAGATGTTGTCCGCGGCCGACCGCAGCAGGTCCTGTTCGCGTTTCGTGTTGAGTTGGGAGAGCTGGAGGTAGAGCAGACTCGTCGTGAGCACCATGACGCCCACGAGCATGATCGAGTTCGCGAACATGATCCGCCCTGCCGCGGACAGGCGCACCCACCGACTCAGGCGGCCCACCGGTCCGGCGGGCCCCTGCGGCAGCACGGTGCGCTTCTTCTTCGGCATAAAATCCATTGTGCCACCCGCTCAGTGGCAGCCTGCTGGGTCGGTCTGCTGCGTCAGGCGGCCAGATGAGCCTGCCGGGGTCAGAGCGCCAGAGTGATGGGTCCGGCGGGGACCGCGGAGCACACGAGCACCTCGTCGCTCTCGACTCGGGCGGCGGGTTCGATCGGGTAGAGCACGGACCCGGCGGCCAGGGAGACCGAACAGGTTCCGCAGGATCCGCCGCGGCAGGAGCTCGGCGACCGGAATCCGCGTGCTTCCAAGGATTCGAGCAGAGTGCCTTCCTGCGGCTGCCAGACGAAGCTCGTTCCCGAGTTCTCCAGGGTCACCTCGGCGGGCGAGCACGCGGCGATGGCCTCGCTCATGCCCGTGTTCGGAGAGGCGAAGGTCTCCTGGTGGACCGCGGGAACGCCGGCCTCGTCCGCGGCGGCGAGCACGGCCGCCGTGAAGTCGCGGGGTCCGCAGACCATGACGTTGTCGCAGCCGGCCACCCAGTCGACGAGGTCCCGGTGGCCCGGTCGACCGGCCGTCGCGGTATTGCGGTGGTGGGTCTCGACGGGCACGGCGCCCGAGCGGGCGCGGTCCTGCAGCCGGTTCCACAGGCATGCGGTGCGGTGGTCGCGGTCGACGTGGACGAGTCGGATCCGATCGGTCTCAGGCAGCTCGGCCATACCGTCGCTGCGCAGCAGTCCGAGGCTCGGGGTGATACCGATTCCGGCGGTGATCAGGGCCGTTGTGCCGCCGAAGACGCGTGAGGCGGTCATGGTTCCGTGCGGACCGGAGGTCAGTATCCGCTGTCCTTCGTCCAGCGATGCCACGGCGCGCGAGCCCTTGCCCTGGGTGCGCACGGCGATGCGGACGATGTCGTCGTCGACGTCGGTGATCGTATAGGTCCGCCAGAACGGTGCGCCGAGGTCGAGGTGGACGCGCAGATTGGTGCCCGGTTCGTCGAATTCGCGGATCCAGCCGAGGTCGTCGCGCAGCGCCACCTCGACGATGTCGTTGCAGATCTGCCGGCGGCCGACGACGGTCATGAACCGCGGAGTCCGCGCGACCTTGATCAGTTCGCGCGGGGCCGGACCTTCGACGGTGATCTCGTCGCCGGCCGTGACGTCGCCGGTCTCGAGGATCTGTCCGTAGATTCCGCAGTGCAGGTGCCCGCAGGCGGTATTGAGCAGCCTTGGGACGTTGACGTCGACCTCGGTCGTCGTCGGGTTGACGGTCGTCGCCGGGCAGCGTTCGATCGTCGAGCGGATCGCCAGTCGCACACCGCCGAGGCGGATGACCGAACCGATGAGCGCGAACTCCTCGAACGGGGCGAGTCCGTCGACGAGGATGTTGCCGCGGAACCGCAGCGGGTCGAGCTCGACTGCATGATCGGCTGCACCAGTCGCACGATCGTCCGGAGTACCCGCGTCAGCCGACGTCGGACCTACCGATTCCGCGCTCAGGCCGAGGGCCGCGCGGCCCTCATCCGTCTCGGCGATCGCGGCGACCGTGGCGGGGTTGATGAGCGAGATTCCCGAGCGCTGCGAGTCGAACATCCCCTGATCGGCGACGGCCAGGCTGCGCGGGAATGTACCCTGAGGGGGTATCCGTTCGGAGAGGAAGCTCGCCGAGGCGGCCCTGCCCTCTTCGTCATCCGTGGAGAAGGTCGTCGACTCCCCCGTCGGGGACGTGAAGGTCACGGTCGCGGAAACATCGTCGACCGCCTCGGCGGGGGCACTCCGGTCATCCGGATCGGGCGCGGTTGCGGATTCGCCTCCGGCCGCCTCGGGGAGGGCCACTGCGACCTGCCACTTCTGCAGGTCGGTGTCGTTCTTGAGCACCGTGAAGGCGGAATACGAGTGCCAGGCGTCGACGGGAACGTCGAGGCTGCCGTTCGTGAACGCCGCGATCCGGTCACCGCGGATCCCGCGGTCCTTGACCACTCTGGCCTCGGTGAGCTCCTCGGCGGGGAATCCCTTCACCGGGAACCGGAACAGTCTGGCAACATGCATAATTCGATTGTAGGAGCCGGAGAACACGGAACGGTCGGGATGAGAGCAAACGCACAGCCGCCTCGGCGAGGGCCGATCTTGATTTATACCCTATAGGGGTATACGGTTTATCCATGACTGAGCACCATGGATACACCCCGCAGAAGGACGCTCTCGCGCGGAGGATGAAGCGGATCGAAGGCCAGGTCCGCGGCATCGGGAAGATGATCGATGACGACAAGTACTGCATCGACATCCTCACCCAGGTCTCCGCCGCGACAGCCGCGCTGCACGCGGTCTCCATCAACCTCCTCGAAGAGCACATCGCTCACTGCGTGGTCGACGCCGCCTCATCGGGCGACGACGAGGAAGCGCGGAAGAAGGTCGAGGAGGCATCAGCCGCCATCTCCCGACTCATCAAGAGCTGAAGCCGCAGGCCGCGTCCGCCCCATCGGGGTGGAACGACGCTTGAGGTCCGGACGTCGGGACAATTTCACCGCTGATAGGAGAGCACGATGACGACCACCACCATCACCGTTTCGGGAATGACCTGCGGACACTGCGAAGCCGCGGTCAAGGACGAGCTCGGGGCGCTTGCAGGCGTCTCGGACGTCGCGGTCGACCTCAACGCCGGGGGCGATTCCCCGGTCACGATCACATCGTCGGCCGAACTCGACGACGCGGCGATCCGTGCCGCCGTGGATGAAGCCGGCTATGAGGTGAAGTGATGCCTCGCGAGCTCGAGCTCGACATCACGGGCATGACCTGCGCGTCGTGTTCGGCGCGGATCGAGAAGAAGCTCACCCGCCTCGATGGGGTCACGGCGGAGGTCAACCTGCCGCTGGAGACCGCGCATGTGGTCATCGACTCCGAACTCAGCGACGACGACATCACCGGCGCCGTCGCGAAGGCCGGCTACGGTGCCACCGTGCGCCGCCCCGGCGCGGGCGGTGCTGGAGGCGCCGGTCCGGAGATCGTCGACTACGATCCCCGCCATCTGCGGCCGCGCTTCGCAGGCGCCCTCATCCTGGCCGTCCCGATCGTCGCGATCTCGATGGTCATGAGCTGGCACTTCGCCGGGTGGCAGTGGGTTGTCGCGATCCTCGCCCTGCCGGTCGTGACCTGGGGTGCGTGGCCGTTCCACTCGGCGGCGTACAAGGCCGCCCGCGGTGGGTCGACGACCATGGACACCCTGGTCAGCGTCGGCATCACCGTCGCGAGCCTGTATTCCTACTTCACGCTGGGCCGGGCCGTCGCCGACGGTCACGGCTGGACGATTCCCGCCGAATACCATGTGTGGTTCGAAGCGGCCGCGGCGATCACGGTGTTCCTGCTCATCGGCAAGCTCACCGAGGACCGGGCGAAGAACCGGGCGACGGCGGCGCTCAAGGCGCTGCTCGACCTCGGCGCGAAGTCCGCAACCGTGCTGCGTGAAGGTGATGCTGCCGAGGGCGCGCCGGAGGCGACTGCGGCCGATGCTGCTTCCGGCGCTGCCGGCGCGAATGGCGACCGCGTCGAAGTGCAGGTGCCGATCGACGAGCTGACCGTCGGCGATGTCTTCCTCGTCCGTCCCGGTGAGAAGATCGCCGCCGACGGTGAGGTGCTGACCGGACATTCTGCTGTCGACGAGGCGATGCTCACCGGCGAATCCGTTCCGATCGAGGTCGGCCCCGGCGATTCCGTCACCGGAGCCACGATCAACACCTCGGGTGTGCTCGAGGTCCGCACCACCCGCGTGGGTGCCGATACGACACTGGCGGCCATGGCCGATCTCGTCTCTCGCGCGCAGAGCGGGAAGCCTGCCGTGCAGCGGTTGGCCGACCGGATCTCGGCGGTGTTCGTGCCGATCGTCTTCGGCATCGCGATCCTCACCCTGCTCATCTGGGGATTCGTCACCGGAGACTGGGCGGCGGGGCTGCATGCGGCGCTCACCGTGCTCATCATCGCCTGCCCCTGTGCCTTGGGTTTGGCCACGCCGACGGCACTGGCGGTGTCCTCGGGGCGCGGATCCCAGCTGGGCATCCTCGTCTCCGGGCCCGAGGCGCTGGAGTCGACGCGGTCGATCGATACGGTCGTGCTCGACAAGACCGGCACCCTGACGACCGGCGTGATGAGCCTGACCGGAACCGAGCTCTCACCCGCGGACTTCGCTGTGCTCGCTCGTTTGGAGGCGCGCAGCGAACACCCGATCGCCCGCGCCATCGTCGACGCCGCACCCGAGATCGTCGAGGCGGGTTCCGCGGGGGCAGGCTCGGCCGGGACTGGCTCGACTGAGGCGGGCTCGGCCGGGACATCGGTCACGGATTTCGAGAACATCGCCGGCGGCGGTCTGCGGGCCACGATCGACGGCGCCGAGGTGCTCGCCGGGCGCCCGGACCTGCTCCGGGAGCGCGGGATCGCGGTCGACTGTGCGGCCGATTCGGTGCCGCGCGGAGCCACGATCGTCGCGCTGGCGATCGACGGGGTCTTCCACGGTCTGAGCTTCGTCTCCGATGAGGCCAAGCCGACGGCCAAGGCTGCGATCGCCGAACTGCATTCGCTGGGGCTGAGCACCGTGCTGCTGACCGGGGACAATGCCCAAGCCGCCGAGGTGGTCGCCGAGGCTCTCGGGATCACCGAGGTCCGCGCGGATGTCCGCCCGGAGGGCAAGGTGTCCGTGGTCAGCGAACTGCAGGAGCAGGGCCGGGCCGTCGCCATGGTCGGCGACGGGGTCAACGACGCCGCCGCTCTGGCCGGTGCGGACCTCGGCATCGCGATGGGGTCGGGCACGGACGCGGCGATGGCGGCATCAGACATCACCATGGTCAAGTCCGATCCGCAGCAGATCCCGCAGGCGATCCGGCTCTCGCGCCGGACCTTGGGGCTCATCAAGGGCAACCTGTTCTGGGCCTTCGCCTACAACACCGCGGCGATCCCGATCGCGGCGTTCGGACTACTCGATCCGATGATCGCCGGCGCCGCAATGGCGTTCTCGTCGGTGTTCGTCATCCTCAACAGCCTCCGCCTGCTCCGTTTCTCGTAAGCGCGGCGGGGCCTCCGGCGACGGAGCTGCGGCGAGGTCGGTGCCCACATCTCAGCGCATGGGCCTAGAGCCTCAGCGCATGGGCCGGAGGCCTCAGTGAAGGGTGCCGCTTCTCAGTGCGATTCTCAGTGCAGCCCCCGGCGTCTCAGCGCATGTCTGGTGCGGCTCACCGCATGACAGGGTAGGACTGGTTCTGATTCTGCGTGTCCTTGCGCATCACCCAGTTGAGGTAGCTCGTGAAGCCCGACACCAGCACAAAAGCCGCTCCGGCGTAGACGAACGCATAGCCGAAGGCGCGACCGTCCTGCCACGCTCGGGTGACGATGATCGCGAGGACGAGAGTGACGATTCCGCAGACGGCGCCGACTCTGATCGCATCCTTGTAGGACACCGTGCTGGAGGGCTTGCCGCCTGTGGACTTCTTCTTCGGGGTGTTCGAGGGCGCCATGCCCTCCATTCTACCGGTCCGAGCTGAGAGCCGAGGTGGCCACAAGCCGCCTTGAAACCGACGGATCCTGCCTCGCCCGGCGGATCCGACGACGCCGGCGACCCGCCTGAGCCGACGATCAGGTGGACTACGGGCTCGGAACAGGCAAAAATGAGGGTGTGCCCGTCACCGTCAGACGCGCCTCCGGGGAGGCGCTGTGCTCATCTCTCTCCAGCCAGGCCCCGCCTGGCCGTGAACCATGCGCAGGCACTGCGACTCGGTCCGCCGTCGGCCCCGGCCCCCTCGACCCTCGCCCTTCGACACCCCTGTCTTCGACGCCCTTCCGCCGCACCGCCCGCACTGCCACGGCGCTCCTCCTTGCGACAGTCATGGCCCTCACCGTCACAGCATGCGGCCCCGATCGCGGTCTCAAGGTCTCCCCCGAGGGCAACCCCTCCCCCTCCCTCTTCGCCCCCAACACCGAGGCTGCGGGCGAAGCGAATGAACCGTTCTCCCTCGACGAAGTCCGCACGGCCATCGAATCAGCGTCGGGAGTTGCGGTCACCGGCCGCGCCACGAAGACGGCCGAGGTCGTCGCCGACTGCAAGGACTGTCTGAAGTTCGCGTCGCCGTTCCTCAGCGGTGAACAGAAGTTCCAGCTGGTCACGGTGGCCAACCCCAAACAGCGGAATGAGATCATCGCCGGTGCGGTCATCAGCGATCACAGGGGCGAGCCCCGCCTCGAGCTCATCGCCACCGGCAATCAGCTCAAGGTCAGCCCCGGCAGAAATGGGACACTGGTAGTGCAGGAGGCCATGTTCGCCGACGGGGACAGAGCATGCTGCCCCTCCGGCTGGTCGGTGCAGGTGTTCCGCATGCACGACGGTAGGTTTGAACCAGGTCAACGCTTCACGCGGCTAAATGGAGAAACGTAATGCACATAGTTCTGGTCGAGGATGACGAAGTCATCCGTGAGACGACGCAGATCGGACTCGAACGCTTCGATTACACGGTCTCGGCATTCGCCGACGGCCGCGAAGGGTACGAGTTCGTCTCCGCCAACGGCGCCGACGTCCTGCTTCTCGATCTCATGCTGCCGACGATGAACGGCGCCTCCATATGCCGTGCCGTGCGCGAGCGCTCGACGATCCCGATCATCATCATCTCCGCCCGGTCCGACGCCATCGACATCGTCCAGGCCCTCGAGGCCGGAGCCGACGACTATCTCACCAAGCCCTTCGACATGCAGGTGCTCAACGCTCGCATCCGCGCGGTCGTGCGTCGGTTCATCACCACCGGCACCGACCGGTTCGGCTACTCCCCCGCACCCGAAGCGGACGAGCATCACGACACCGTGATCGGCCCCGGCGGCATGGTCACCGGCGACGGCATCCCCGAGGTCCTCGGCGCCAGCCCCGGAATGGACACCCGGGATCGACTGCGAGCGCAGCTCGAATCCGATGACACCTACCTCGGTGCCGGTGGGAAATTCACCACCGCCCCCGAGGCGGACGACGACGAAGAGGCGATCGGCGGAGTTCCCCCGCGCCCGAGCGGCTCCCCCACGGTGAGCGCGGAGACGTCCGATTCCGACGGCGGGCTCGGCCAGTTCCGCACGCGACTGGGGTCCCTGGTCCTTGACACCGGCCGGCTGACGGTCGAGGTCGACGGGGAGGAAGTCCACCTCACCCCGACCGAACTGCGGGTCCTCCTGCTGCTCACCGAGCAGCCCGAACACGTGTATTCGCGGGAGAAGATCGCGTTCACGGTGTGGGGCTACGAATGGGCCGGCGACTCCCGCGTCGTCGACGTCCACATCCAGCGCCTGCGGAAGAAGATCGGGGCGAGCATGATCGAAACCGTTCGCGGATTCGGTTACCGCTTCGCAGGCTGATCGCATGTCGCTGCGCTGGAAGATCTCTCTGCTCATCGTCGCCTCGGTGATCATCGCCGTGCTGTCGTGCTCGATCGTGCTGCGCCAATCCGCGGCCCGGGCCGAAGACGACCGGATGCGCTCGACAGTCACCGAGCAGCTGACGAATGCGACGACCATCTTCTCCGAGACCGGGGTACTCACCCTCAATGCCCGCATCGATGATCCGGAGCTGCCCAAGGAGGCGCGCAGGTCCGCGCTCAAGGGCCAGAGCGTGACGATCCGGTCCGAGGTCGACGGTGAGGAGATCGTGTGGGCCGCGGCCCCGATCGAGGTCGGTTCGCACACCCAGGTGATCTCCGTGCGCGCCTCGACGAAGGAGAGCCAGGAGCTCATCGGCCGCATCGACCAGGCGCTGCTGGTGGGAATGATCGGCTCCGCCCTCGTCGTCGGCGGCGTCGGATCGATCGTCGCCGGCCGCATCTCCCGACGGCTGACGCTCGGTGCGCAGGCCGCTAGGAAGATCGCCGCCGGAGACACGACGACGCGCATCGCCGATGTCATCGACGAATCCGATCAGGAGGTGTGGGCCTTCGCCACGGCCGTCGACACCGCAGTGGCCCGCCTAACCGAACGCATCGACTCCGAGCAGCGCTTCACCGCCGACCTCGCGCATGAGATGCGCACCCCGCTGACCGGGCTGGTCAACGCCGCGAACCTGCTCGAAGAGGATTCCCGCCCTGCCGAGCTCGTCAAGGACCGGGTCGTGCGCATGCAGGTCCTCGTCGAAGACCTCCTCGAGGTCTCCCGGCTCGATGCCGGACGCGCCAATCCCGAGTTCACCCGCGTCGACATCGATCAGGCGATCCGCTCCCTGCTGGGCACGATGGAAGCCTCGGGTGCCCTCGCCGGACACCAGATCGACACTCGTCTGGCGGCACTGAATTCGACCCTGGTCACCGATGTCCGCCGCTTCGAACGCATCGTGTCGAACCTGCTCGTCAACGCGATCAA
Source organism: Brevibacterium sp. VCM10 (assembly GCF_000583215.1). Classification (NCBI taxonomy): domain Bacteria; kingdom Bacillati; phylum Actinomycetota; class Actinomycetes; order Micrococcales; family Brevibacteriaceae; genus Brevibacterium; species Brevibacterium sp. VCM10. The sequence goes on along the minus strand of NZ_JAJB01000037.1, from coordinate 24,252 downwards.
GCACGGCGGGGATCCCATCCGTCTGGAGACCAGCACGCGCAGCATCGTCGTCGCCGACTCCGGCTCGGGCTACCCGCCGGACATCGTCAACACCGGCCCGACCCGCTTCGTCTCCGCCGGCGGCGGCGGAATGGGACTCGGTCTCGTCATCGCGCAGGGGCAGGCCCGCCTTCTCGGAATCACACTGATCTTCGGTAACGATCCCGTAACAGGGGGTGCACGGACCGAGGTGATCTTCCCCGAGGAAGACGCCCAGGAGCGCGCGCTCCGACAGTACATCGAGAGTCGATCCGAATAAGCTCGCCGAGGCGACCCTCACCTTGGTTCAGGTCTCTGAACTGGAATGACGGCAGGAATTCGTGGTTGCGCTGAAATCGACCTGGGTGTCGGCTGACCGCCCGCGAGTGCGACTCGTCACCAACATATGACAGGTTCGATATATTCCCGTTACACTTTTGTGATGTAGTTTTGGAGTCGTCGGAACGTCGGCGGTCTTCGAGGAGTCACAGCCATACGGAGAGTTATGTCAGAGTCATCATCGACCACAGAGTCACCGGTGCGTCGACGGGATCTGCACAGGCGGCGTTCATCGTCCCCGTTCTCTCGCACCCGCACCTCGACTCGCAGCACCTCGGTTCGCAGCACCGGGGCACCGACCGCGGCTGCGCCCGCCGCATCCACCGACTCCGCGAGCGAAACCCCGTCGCCGCGGCGCGCAGCGATGGCCGCCGAGGCGCGAGCGACTCAGTCGTCCCCGCGTCGGACCGCAATGGCTCGAGAAGCCGCAGCGGTTCCGACGACGTTCGGCTCACCGTCTGCGTCGTCGGCCCGTCGGGTCAGCGCAGGAGCCGCCGAGAGCCGCGGGTCCGATGGTGCGCTGCTGAGGTCCGTGCGCAAGAAGAAGCTGCGGACCATCTCGACTCTGGCTGCCGTGTCCGTGGCCGGCGCCGCCACTGCAGTGACCATGCTGGTCAACAACCTCGGCGGAGGTGCCGAGGTCAAGACCGACCCGACCGCCACCGGTGAGCCTGCCGCGATCAATGCTGAGAAGGTCAACGCCGACGTGCCCGCAGTCAAGGGGAAGTCGTCGATGGAGATCGGCGCGCCGAGCGCCAAGCAGAAGAAGGTCGAAGCCGCGTCCCGCGCGGTCGAGAAGAGCGTCCTGCCCGGCTGCGATGAGAAGCAGAACTTCGATCAGTCCGCCGGCAACGGCGAGCTGCCCGATGAGTGGCTGTGCGACCTCGGCAAGGAAGACCACCGACTCCGTGCCGATGCCGCCGTCTCCTTCGCGAAGATGAATGCCGCCTACAAGAAGGACACCGGCAAGGAACTCGAGATCACGGATTCCTACCGTGACATGGCCGGACAGGTCTCTGTGGCCGGCCGGAAGCCGGGGTTGGCCGCCAAGCCGGGCACCTCACTGCATGGTTGGGGCATCGCCCTCGACCTCGGCGGCGGAGTCGCCTCGAAGTCCGGAGCCTGGAGCTGGCTCGTCGAGCACGGGGACGAATACGGCTGGGAGAACCCCGACTGGGCCAAGTCGAGCATGTACGAGCCCTGGCACTGGGAATACACTCCCGCCCGCGACTCGATTCCCGGCAAGTGATCGATCAGCTGCGCAGCGCCCGTCCGTAGCGGCGGCGGTAGACGATCTGAGCGAGCCGAACGAACGGTTCGCCGAGTCTCCAGATGCCCTGCCCTGCCCGCGAGACCGACCTCAGGACGAGGAAGACTCGGTCGTCGGCGGTGCGGATGAGGATGAATGACTCCTCTCCGGTGATCGGATGTCCCGGCTTCGTGCCGTAGGTGAAGCCGCATCGGTCCTCCGTGTCGACGACATCGATGACGCGTGAGGGCTCAGGCAGCTGGAAGGGGCCGAGGCGCACGCGGATCGTCGGCTCCTGCCCCGGCTCCACCCGAGGCGGCCGACTGGCACTCTCACCGCCCGAGCGAGCGTCGGCATCGGCCGTCGTCTCCCCTCGACCCGCTCGATCGGCTCCGCCCGCACTTCCGACGTGGACGGCGTCGACGTTCACCTCGATGTCGAATCCGCTGCGGATCTTGACCTCCCAGTGCAGGAGCTCCTCGGCGCAGCGGTCGAACGTCTCTTTCCCGTGGCCGACGAAGTACGCGGATTCGAAGTGACGGTAGCCGTCGGGACGCTCCAGCCACCTCGGCGAGAGGGGATGCGTCAGCGTCACGGGACGGTTGTCGGAATGGTCGGCCATGCCTCCAACCTAGCGGACGCGGCCCGTCAACCCTACGGACTCGAACCGTGGGACTCACAGTCCGGACGACGGGGTGGTGTCGACCGGACGGCCACGTATGATGCCAAGAACAGCGGACCTCAATCGAATGTCCGCTCAGCATCTGAGCCAGGATCAAAGGAGAACCACGTGCGCACAATCAACGGCATCGACGAGATCGAATCCCTCATCGGCCAGGGGCTCGGCTCCTCCGAGTGGATGACGATGGATCAGGACGCGATCAACACCTTCGCCGACGTCACCGGCGACCACCAGTGGATCCACGTCGACGAAGCGCGCGCGGCCGAGGGGCCCTACGGCGCGACGATCGTCCACGGCTTCTTCACCCTCTCGCTCATCCCGAAGTTCTCCACCGAGGTCTTCACCATCGAGGGCGTGTCGATCCGCGTCAACTACGGCCTCAACAAGGTCCGCTTCCTCCAGCCCGTCGTCGTCGGCTCCCGACTGCGCGGGACCATCAGCGTCAAGGACGTCATCCGCGGCGACAAGGGCACTCAGGTCATCCTCGAACACACGATCGAGATCGAAGGCCAGGACCGCCCCGCCTGCGTCGCCGAGGTGGTCACCCTCCTCGTCGAGTGAGCTGAGCGCCGCCTTCTGCCGGCGGGTTAAGGGGGTCAGATTGCCCATTTCCGCGTGGTCGAAACTGGCAATCTGACCCCACTTGACTCGATGGAGAGGTTCTGCCCTCAGCTCGGGCGGTGGGCGTCGAGCTGCTGGGCGACGCGGATATAGCCGAGGTGTGAGTACGCCTGCGGGTGGTTGCCCAGGTGCATCTCGGCAACGGGGTCGTATTCCTCCGACAGCAGTCCGGTGGGCCCGAGCAGATCGTCGACCTGCCGGAACAGGTCCCAGGCATCGTCGATGCGGCCAACCTTGATGAAGGCCTCGATCAGCCACGTCGTGCAGATGTGGAACCCGCCCTCGAGCCCGGGCAGTCCGTCATCGTAGCGGTAGCGGAAGACCGTCGGACCGACCCGCAGCTCCCGTTCGATCGCGTCGACGGTGGACACGAACCTCGGATCGTCGGCGTCGAGCAGTCCCGAGAGTCCGACGAACAGAGCCGCCGAATCCAGGTCCGCCTCACCGTAAGCGACGGTGAACGCTCCGACCTCCTCGTTGTAGCCGTGGGTGAGCACGTCGTGGGCGATCTCCTCGCGCAGCTGTCGCCACGCACCGGGCGGCTCCCGATCGAACCGGTCCGCGATCCGCAGCGCCCGATCGACCGTCACCCAGCACATCACGCGTGTGTACACGTTGTGCTTCGGCGGACGCCTCGCCTCCCAGATCCCGTGATCGGCCTCGAACCACCGTTTGCCCACGGCTTCGACCATCTGACAGGTGAGCATCCAATAATCCTCGGGCAGCTCGCCGAGGTGGTCGCTGAGTTCGTCGAGGAGCTCCGTGACCGGGCCGAACACGTCCAGTTGGACCTGATGTTCGGCGGCGTTGCCGACCCGCACCGGCCGTGATCCGGCATATCCGGGCAGGTGGTTGAGCACCGCCTCGGTGGTCAGGGCCGAACCGTCGACGGCGTAGAGCGGGTGGAGCTGCTCGGGAGAGACCGTGCGCGCGAGGATGCCCGACAGCCAGGAGAGGAAACCTTCGGCCTCGCCCGTGGAACCGAGGGCGAGCAGGGCGCGGACGGTCATCGACCCGTCGCGCAGCCACGTGTACCGGTAGTCCCAGTTCCGGACGCCGCCGATGCCTTCGGGCAGAGAGGTCGTGGGGGCGGCGAGGACACCGCCGGTGGGCTCGTGGCACAGAGCGCGCAGGGTGATCGCGGAGCGGATGACCTCGTCGCGGTGGTGGCTCGGCAGGGCGAGCGAGTCGACCCAATTCGTCCAGAAGTTCAGGGCGCGTTCGCGCACATGGTGCTCTCCGCCCGTAGCCATGTATCCGGCGTCGCCCGTGCCCGTCCCGCAGGCGAGGACGAGGACGATGGATCCGCCGGGCTGCTGCGAGGGGATGACGGTCGCCTCGGCGGTGTGGGAGTCGCCGTTCTCGACGATGTCGAAGTCGATTCCGGGGGCGTGGAGTTCGATCGGCTCCGCAGTGCCGAGCACCGCCACACCGTCATCGGTCCTGGTCATGCCGGTGGGCACCGTGGCGTAGTCGAGCCTGGGTGCGAACCGGATGCGGGTCGGGGTGTCGCCGGTGAGCACGCGGACGACGATCGTGTCGTCGCTGTGCCCGTCGACGGGTGCGAGGTAGTCGACACAGCTCAGTCCGGCCCACCGGGTCTCGAGCAGGGTCGAGTTCCCGAGGTAGCGCTGCGTCAGCGGAGCGGCTCCGTTGGCCGGTGCTACGGCGAAGAATCCGGCCGCCTCGGAGCCGAGGATCTCGGAGAACATCGACGCCGAGTGCGGCAGCGGGTGCGGCATCCAGCAGATGCTGCCAGTCGGGTCGATGAGCGCGGTCGATTGTCCGTTGCCGATGAGGCTGTGCCGCTGGATCGGGGTGGCGCGACGGCCGAAGAGCCAGGACTTGCGCAGTTCGAACAGGGCGCCGAGGACGGTGGAGACCTCGTCCGGTGAGTCGAGGCGGAAGTCGGCGTGTGTGGGCGTGTTCCCAGTTCCGACCTTGAGCCCGAGGTCATCGGCGCCGAGGGTTTCGAGAGCGAATTCGTCGGCGGTGTCATCGCCGATGAACACGACGGCTTCCGCTCCGGTCTGGCTGCGCAGTCGAGTCAGCGCATCGGCCTTCGAGGAGGGAACGACGGAGAGGTCGATGACCTGTTTGCCGCGGGTGGGGTGGATCGGGTGGGCGGCCGCGAGCTTGTCGACGGCGGCTTCGATCTCGCGCCGGCCGGCCTCGTCGAGTCCGCGCAGGTGCACGGCCGCACCGGTGGTCTTATGCTCGATGACGTCGCGCGGCAGGGCGCGGGTGAGGTCGGCGCGGAAGTCGGCGAGGACCGCCCGCTGCTCTTCGGTGAGCGTATCGATGGTGAATGTGTCGGTCTCACCGCCGTGAGACCCGAATAGGTGGACCTCCCTGGGCAGGCGCGACATCGCCGCGAGGTCGCGCAGGCTGCGACCGGAGATCACCCCCGCCGAGGTGGACGGCAGCAGGGCGAGCGCGCGCAGTGAGTCGACCGAGCTCTCCAGGGGAAAGGCTTGGCTGGGGACGTCGACGATGGGGGCGATCGTCCCGTCGTAGTCGGTGGCCACCAGCAGGGATGGGGAGCGGGAGAGCGCGAAGAGGCGCCGGAAGAGGACGGGGTCGAGTGCTCTGCTGGCTTCGGCCAGGTCGCCCAATAATTCGGAGGACCTCACCGAGGCGGCGATGGTGGCCAATCGGGATTCGGTTGCGCTCTCGTGCTCGACGGTGCTCATCTCACCTCTGGTGTCTCGGTTGGCTCGGGTGCCGGTCAGGGCTCTTTCTTCACTGGGGTGTCGCTGTCCGGATCGTCGGGAGATTCGGGATCGGCCGTGCGATCGGCTTCGCCGGCGGCGTCGGTTGGGTCGGACGTGTCCGCGGCATCGGACGAGTTCGTATCGTCGGCGGCGTCAGCGGCACCCGAGGGGGCAGCGTCGGCGGGCTCGGCCGCCTCGGCGGGGGTGTCGATCTCCTCGGGGAGGGCACCGCGCTTCGCCAACTGGCGGCCCTTGCTCAGGCGGGAGTAGCCGCCGATGATGAAGATGACGCCGGCGATGAGGGTCGCCGCTCCGGTGAAGCCGAGGATCGACAGGGCTTCCATGCCGTCGCCGAAGACGAGGATGATGCCGAGCAGGACGTGGACTCCCGAGGCGATGAGGAAGTCCGAGGCCATGGGCTGGGAGCGCAGCTGCCGGTGGGCCCAGAATTCGAGGGCACCGTGCAGCAGGGCCCAGATGCTCAGGGCAGCGCGCAGTTCGGCCGGTTGGTCGGCGAGGAAGAGGAAGACGATGGCTGGGATCGCGATGACGGCCTGGCCGAAGATCGCGGTGCGCACGTTCAACGGCGAGCGCACGGCCTGGAAGACCAAGGCCAGGGCGAAGAGGATGAGGTAGCCGATGGCCAAGTGGTCGACGACGTCGGTCGGCAGGCTCAGCTGCGCGGGGTTGACGGCGTCGCGGGGCCAGAAGACGGTGACGATGCCGAAGGCGACGCCGAGGATTCCACGCACGACCATGGGCCAGCCGAGCCGACTCGCTGCGGCAATGGCCTGCGGGGCGGCTTCGTTACGCGGGGGCGTGGATTCGGTGCGCGGTTCTTCGGTACTCATCACGGCACCAGTCTAGGTCGCCTGCCTGAGTCTGTCCGGTCAGCGTCGACTCAGGCGCGGGTGGGCGGCGCTTCTTTGCGCCTCATGTATTTACGTAATTACGTATTGATTGTATTATCGAAGCATGGAATCAACACCGTCGGCAGACGATCGCCTCTCCGCCCTCGAACAACGAGTCGCCGAACTCGAGGCTGCGGCCGCCTCCATCGCGCCACCGCGGCCCGCCGCAGGCGAAGCGGCGACCGCACTGCCGGGCGACGCGGAGACCTTCTGGGCGCTGCATGGGCTCGTCGACCACCTCGGCGAGGAGGGCGGAGTGACCTACACCGGGTACACGACTCCCCCGGGCGGCAGCGGTCCCGTGGCGTGGCAGATGGGCCTGAGCAGCGCGGGCCTGGCGCAGATCGACTTCGCCGAGGCGGCCGGATCCCTGGCAGCCCTCGGCCACCCGGTCCGCCTGCAGCTGCTCCAGGCGATCTATGAGGGCACGAGCACCGTGGCCGAGCTGGGCAAGGACGAACGCTTCGGCACGTCCGGGCAGATCTATCACCATGTGCATGCCCTCGCCGGCGCCGGCTGGTTAGAGAGCGCCCGCCGCGGACACTGGCGGGTGCCCGCTCAGCGAGTCGTTCCGCTACTCACCCTCGTCCTCATCGGCACACACTGACGAAACCTCGCGTCCTTGAGCCATCGCCCACCGCACGACCCGTACCCGACCACCACACTTTCCACCCCTGCTGACCAGGAGGAACGATGACCGTCACCGACGACCACCGCACATCTGCGGCCGCGGGACGGCCGCCTCGGCGAGTGGGGATTGCCTTGCTTGCTGCCTCACTCACGGCCGCCGTGCTCGCGGCGATCACCCCGTGGCCGCGCGGTTTCCAGGGCGCGCCTACCGGGGATCCCGAGCTCATTGCTGAGCTCGAGGACGCACTCGGCAGCCGGCATTGGCAGCACGTGGCGGCCGCCCGCGTCGACGGCGACGAAGTGACTTTCGCGGGCACCGGAGCCCATGAGCACACCGAGTTCGAGATCGGATCGATCACGAAGACGTTCACGGCCGCGCTCTTCGCCGAGGCGATCGACCGGGGCGAGGTGAAGGCGGACACCCGCCTCGGCGAAGTCTGGCCGGACCTGGACGGGAAGGTCGCCGAGGTGACGCTCGAGTCGATTGCGATGCAGCGGTCGGGGCTGCCCTCCCAGGAACCCGCTCCGAGCTTCAGCGACGGAGTGATGAGCGTGCTGTCGAATTACATCCACACCGACCCGTACCGCGGGGACGCCGGGGACATCGTGGCGAGCCTCAAAGACGTGGAGGTCGGCGAACCGGAACCCGAGTATTCGAACTACGGGTTCGCCGTCCTCGGCCAAGCCCTCGCCGAGGCGGCCGGTCAGGACTATACGGACCTCGTCCGCGAGCGGATCACGGAACCGCTGGGCATGGAGGAGACCTTCGTCCCGGATTCCGCTGAGGGGCTGTCCCACGGATACACGGCCTCGGGACTGCCCGCCGCACTGTGGACGCTCGGCGGGTCGGCACCGGCCGGGGCGATCCGGTCGACGACGCACGACATGTCCATCTGGCTGCGGGCAGTACGCGACGAAAGTGCCCCCGGCGCCGAGGCGGCCGAACCTCGAGCCGACTTCGACGACGACCGCATCGGCTGGGCGTGGTTCACGACGACGCATGGCGGCTCGACCATCACCTGGCACAACGGCGGCACCGGAGGGTACCGGTCGTACCTCGGATTCGACACAGAGAGCGGTGGCGGCATCATCGTCCTGAACGACTCAGCCAACGACGTCGATGAGGCCGCGAGTCTTGTCTCGACGAAGGGAGAACGCTCATGAGTCCCGAACTCGTCTCTACTGTCATCGGGGCCCTCATCGTGGCCTGGGGTGCGTTCACCGCGTGGCGAGCTCCCCGCGCAGCGTCCCGGATCGGGCTGCTCTCGGGGATGGTCACGGCGGTCGTATTCGTGCTGCTCATCCGCCTCATCACACCGTTCGGAGGCTGGGAGGGCTGGTTCATCTACGTCTGGCTGGCCGGAATGCTCGTCATCGTCGTCTCCGTCTTCCGGGCTGCGATCGTCTGGGCGGACCTGCCGTGGCGATCCGACGATGCCAAGGCCCGCCGGAACGAAGCGAGCGGGCTCGGCTTCTCCGCCCTGCTCGCGCTCCTCATCGCCGGCGCCCTCGTCGTTCCCGGGCTCTTCCTCTGAGCTCAGCCGCCCTTGACGGTGAGTGTCCCGTCGCTCTCGGAGACCTCGTAGCTCTGCAGCGGCTCCTCGGCCGGCCCGCTGATCACCTCACCGGTGGAGACCGAGAACTGCGAGGCGTGGCATGGGCAGATGATGGCCTCGGAGGTGACCTCCCTGACCTGGCACCCCTGATGCGTGCACACCGAGGTGAAGGCGAAGAACTCGCCCTCCTGCGGCTGAGTGACGACGTAGCTCTCGTCGATGACCGTGCCCGATCCGACGGGAACGTCGGCCACGGCCACGGTCGCCTCCTGCGCCGGAGTCGACTCCTGCCCCTGCGCACCGCCTTCATCCGAGGAACACGCCGAGGTGACCGCCGCCGACGATCCGATGACCGCCGCCGTTCCGGCCACCCCGGCCGTGCGCATCAGACGGCGTCGGCTCGGGTTCGCGGGTCCGGCCCGGTCTGCGGTATCCGGGCTGTGCGTGCTCGTGTCCATCGGAATCTGCTCCTCGTCGCGGCTGCATGCCGACACGGCGGCATGGACATCCGTGTTCAAGCGTACAATCACTCACGGCTCGAACCCCGCAAAGCACCGGCAGATCACCTGGGCGAATCCTTGGAGAAGAATCCCGCAGAGAATCACAGCGGAGGAATCGGCGGACCGCCGCGATGAGGTGAGGTACAGCGCCCGCGATGATTCACCGATGATCGGGGTCAGCCGCCAGAGCGATCATACGGGGCCGGTTGATGAGAGGCGGAACGACAATGAGTGACAAGACGGTGTCGCCGAACGAACGGCAGTTGGAACGGAGCGCCGCGACGGGGTGGGGGCTGGCCGCCTCGGCGTACGTGTTCACAGTGGTGATGATGGGCACGACCCTGCCGACGCCGCTCTACCCTCAGTACGAAGCCGCCTTCGGCTTCGGCAGCACGCAGACGACGATTCTCTTCGCGATCTACGCGGCCGGAGTGATCGCGGCCCTCGTGCTCTTCGGACGGTTCTCCGACGCCCTCGGACGGCGGCCCATGCTCGCAGCGGGAGTCGTCCTCTCCGTCGCCTCGGCGGTGCTGTTCATGATCGGATCACACATGGGTCTGCTCTACACCGGTCGCATCCTCTCCGGCCTGGCGGCGGGAATCTTCACGGCCACGGCCACGGTCACCGTGCTCGAGAACGCACCGGCCGGGCGGGACCGTCTGGCGGGTTCACTCGCGACGGCCGCGAACATGGGTGGACTCGGACTCGGCATCCTCATGTCGGGACTGGCGGCGAGGTTCCTGCCCGGGCCGCTCTTCACTCCCTTCCTCATCAATGCGATCACGCTCGTCATCGCCGGCCTCGCCCTGCTCATCGTGCGCGATCGAGTGGTGCCCAGCCCCGCCTCGCTGCGGCTGCAGCTGCCGGGCATTCCGCCCGAGTCACGGCGGATCTTCGCCGCGGCCACGCCCGGCGCTCTCGCCGGCTTCACCGTCTGCGGGCTGTATTCGGCGATCGCTCCGAATTTCATGGGACAGACCCTGCAGATCGAATCCGCGGCGCTCATCGGCACGGTCGTCTTCCTCCTCTTCGGCTCCTCCGCCGCGGCCCAGCTGATGTTCCGCGACCTCGCCGATCGCACCCTCATCATCGTCGGCAGTCTCGCGATGATCCTGAGCATGGCCGCGCTCATCACCGCTCTCTCCGTCGCACTGCTGTCGCTGCTCGTCGTCTCCTCGGTGCTCGCCGGCATCGGCCAGGGGCTGGTCTTCATGACAGGCATGCGCGCAATCACCGCAGCCACCCTGCCGGAGCGACGCACCGAGGCGACCACCTCGTACTTCGTCGTCGCCTACCTGTCGATGTCCGTTCCTGCGATCGGCGCCGGCCTCCTCGCCTCGATCGCCGGGCTGGCGGGTGCGACGACGGTCTTCGCTGTGGGGGTGGCGGCGGTCTGCGTGGTCGGGCTGGTCGCGGCCCGGAGGTTCGCCGCGCGCTGAGCACGGGGTTGAGTGTGGTGTGGTTGTGGGCAGAGCGCGAGGTTGAGGACGAGTGGAGATCCGCATCGAGGAGAATTCGCCCCGCCGGCCAAGCCTCTCTGACACACGGTCACCTTCAGCCGACCTGACCCGAAACCTCGGTCTCGGCTCTCTGCGGCCCTCCTCGCCGCACGGTTTCACGCGACGGTACGTCCCCCGGATATGCGAGTCCGTGGCGTGAACTAGGGTGGGTGCCATGACCTCCGCAGCCACGACCTCCGCCCTCGATGTCCTCCACGATGTCTTCGGCTATGAGGAGTTCCGGGGTCAGCAGGCGGCCATCGTCGACCAGGTCGTCGGCGGCGGGGATGCGGTCGTACTCATGCCCACCGGCGGCGGAAAATCCCTGTGCTATCAGATTCCTGCCCTGGTCAGGCCCGGTACAGGTGTCGTCATCTCCCCACTCATTGCGCTCATGGCCGATCAGGTCGCGGCCCTGGAGAACCTCGGTGTGCGGGCTGCCTATCTCAACTCGTCCCTCGATTTCGACACCGCCCAGCAGGTCGAACAGCAGCTGCTCGCCGGAGAGATCGACCTGCTCTACCTCGCCCCCGAGCGTCTCGTCCTGCCGCGGACGATGCGGCTGCTCGAGCAGGCACAGATCTCCCTGTTCGCCATCGACGAAGCCCACTGCGTGTCCCAATGGGGCCATGACTTCCGCAGCGACTATCTGGGACTCGGCGTCTTGGCCGAACGATTCCCCGACGTCCCGCGCATCGCCCTGACGGCCACGGCCACTCCGGCCACCCACGCCGAACTCACCGAACGACTCCACCTCCAGGATGCCGAGCACTTCGTCGCGAGCTTCGACCGACCCAACATCACCTACCGGATCGAGCCGAAAGCCTCGGCGAGATCGCAGCTGCTCAACTTCATCACCACCGAACACCCCGGGGATTCGGGCATCGTCTACTGTCTGTCCCGGCGCGGGGTCGATCAGCTGGCCGAAGCACTCGTCGCCCGCGGCCTCACGGCCCTGCCGTACCACGCAGGGCTTCCCTCCGAGGTGCGGGCGGAGAACCAGGCGAGGTTCCTCCGCGAGGACGGCATCGTCATGGTCGCCACCATCGCCTTCGGCATGGGCATCGACAAACCCGATGTCCGCTTCGTCGCCCACCTCGATCTGCCTCGATCGGTCGAAGGCTACTACCAGGAGACCGGGCGAGCCGGCCGTGACGGACTGCCCGCGGACGCGTGGATGGTCTACGGCCTCGGCGATGTCGTCTCCCAACGCCGACTCATCGAATCCGGCGAGGGCGACCAGGTGTTCAAACGCCGCCAGATGAGCCACCTCGACTCGATGCTCGCCCTCTGCGAAACCGTCGACTGCCGCCGTGTCCAGCTGCTGCGCTACTTCGATGAGGAATCAGACCCGTGCGGCAACTGCGACACCTGCATGACACCCCCGGTGACCTGGGACGCGACCGTCGCCGTGCAGAAGCTGCTGTCGGCCGTCATCCGCCTCGACCGGGAACGCGGGCAGCGATTCGGATCGGGCCAGGTCATCGACGTGCTGCGCGGCAACGACAACGACCGTTCCCGGGCCTCGGACCATGCGAGTCTGAGCGTCTGGGGCGTCGGCGACGACCTGTCCGAGAGCCAATGGAAGACCGTCATCCGCCAGGTGCTCGCCCGCGGACTCCTCGAATCCCATGGCGACTACGGTGTCCTTGTGGTCGGCGAGAACGCCGGCCCCGTGCTGCGCGGAGAAGAGGAGATCTCACTGCGCGTCGATCCGGTGAAGAAGTCCGGAGGCAAGAAGGCCGGATCAAGTCGCCGAGGCGGCCCCGAGGTCGAGCTCGACCCCGCCGATGCCTCCCTGTTCGAGGCGCTGCGCTCCTGGCGAGGAGAGCAGGCGAAGGAGCAGGGCGTGCCCGCCTACGTCGTATTCCCCGATGCCACGCTCTACGGCATCGTCGAGGTCAAGCCGACGACGATCAGCGAACTCGGCCAGGTCAGCGGTGTGGGCTTGAAGAAGCTCGACCGCTATGGCGATTCCGTGCTCGAAGTGCTCGCCGCGCACGCTGGCTGACTCAGCCTTCGGCGAAGGCCTCGGGGCCCTGTTCGGCGGCCGCCGGGTCCATCCACATGAACTCGAGGATGTTGCCGTCGGGGTCGGTCATGCTGATGCCGTACATGAACCCGAGGTCCTGAGGTTCTTTGTTCTCCCCGCCGCCGGCGTCGAGGATCGAGGCGCGCATTGCGTCGACCTCATCGCGGGATTCGCAACTCAGAGCGGTGAGCGCCTGTGCCGCGGTGTGCGGGTCGACGATCGGCTTGTCCGTGAACGTGGCGAGATGGTCGCGGGTGAGGACCATGAAGAAGATGTCATCGGTCCATCTGATGCACGACGCGTTGTCATCGGTGAACTCGGGCACCACCTCGGCGCCGATGGATTGGTAGAACGTCTTGGCACGTTCGAGGTCGGTGGTCGGAAGATTGACGAAGATCTGGGTCATAACTGCTCCCTTGCAGTGACGGCGACGCATCAGCGGATGCGAGACCAGACGAACCATGACAGCCGGACGGCTGAACGATGGGAGTCTGGTTTTCGCCGCACACCCACCCCAAGTCAACACCCTGCTACCTGACGGCGGCCCAGCAACCTGGCGCGAGGTTGCTGGGCCGCCGTCAGGTAGTTCTGGGAGGGAAGTGACGGGGTAGCCTGAGAAGCGCACGGGCCCACCGGCCCTCTCGATTACTTGGAAGGCGACGATGACGACTCCTGACCCGGTCTCCACCACCTCGGCGATCACCCGCGCGAACTGCGAACAACGCGATGCGAACGATCCCCTGCGTGATTTCCGCGACGATTTCCTGCTCCCGGAAGGCACGATCTACCTCGACGGGAACTCGCTCGGTCCCCGCACGAAAGGCGCGGCCGAGCGCGCCCAGGACGTCATCGCCGACGAATGGGGCACCGGCCTCATCGGGTCATGGAACTCCGCCAGCTGGTGGGACCTGCCCGCTAAATTGGGTGAGAAGATCGCCGGGATCGTCGGCGGCGGGGCCGGGTCCACCGTCGTCACGGACACCACCTCGATCAACCTGTTCAAGGCCGCCTCGGCGGCGCTGAAGATGCAGGCCGAGGACTCCCCGGACCGGCGGGTCATCCTCACTCAGCGGGAGAACTTCCCCTCCGATATCTACATGCTCCAAGGATTGGCCGAACAGCTCGGCGACGGATACAAAGTCCGCCTCGTCGACGATGAGGAAGTCACCTCAGGGTTCCCGACGACGATGTCCGACGAGGTGGCCCTCGTCGTGCTCACCCACGTGAACTACCGGACGGGTCGTCTCTTCGATATGGGCACGACCACCTCGGCGATCCATGCTGGCGGGGCCCTGGTCATCTGGGACCTGTGCCATTCGGCGGGTGCTCTGCCCATCGATCTCACCGGTTCGGGTGCCGACATGGCGATCGGCTGCACGTACAAGTTCCTCAACGGCGGGCCAGGCTCACCGGCGTTTATCTGGGTAGCCGAAGGGCTGCGGAACCGATTCAGCCAACCTCTGTCGGGGTGGTGGTCGCATGCCCGACCCTTCGAGATGGACCCGGACTACCAGCCAGCCGATGGCATCCGCCGCTACCTCACCGGAACGCAGGGAATCCTGTCGATGTCCGTGGCAGAGCTCGGCCTCGACATCCATTCTCGGGTGGACATGAACCTGGTGCGGGAGAAGTCCCTGGCCTTGTCCGACCTGTTCATCGACCTCGTCGATGAGCGTTTGGCCGATCACCCGGTCGAGGTCGTCACCCCACGTGAGCACGCTCATCGCGGATCCCAGGTCTCGATCCGGCACCCGGAGGGGTTTGCGGTGATGAGCGCACTCATCGAGCGCGGAATCATCGGCGACTACCGCGAACCGGAGGTGCTGCGGTTCGGGCTGACCCCGCTCTATATCGGGTTCACCGAGGTGTGGGACACCGTCGAGGCCCTGCGCGACATCCTCGACAACCACCTCTGGGACACAGACGCTCACAAAGTCCGCGGCGCCGTCACCTGATTACTACCTGACGGCGGCGCAGCAACCTGGCGCCAGGTATCTGGGCCGCCGTCACCTGCGTTGGAACGTGGCCACTCAGGTGTCCGGAGCCGCAGAGGTTTCGATGACTTCGGCGTTGACCCCGAAGTACGGTTCACCCGCCTCATTCCGCGGGCGGCTGGCGACGAGCGTCTTGAGCAGGTTGCTGCCCCGCTCGCCGGTGATCGGGTCGAGATCGAGGATGGCGCACCGCGCAATCGGTTCCCCGATCTGCACACGCAGAGCGCCGACGTCCGGCACGTTCAGCATCACATCCCTGCCTCGCCAGGTCTCTTCAATGAAGGGTTCGTCCGTGTCGAGGACGAGGGTGGCACGGAAGCGGGCGGCCTCATCTAGCAGCTCGTGGTGACCGGACTGATCGGCGAGTTCCCTCATCGAAGCAGTCGTGACGATCGACAGGCCAGCTCCGTAGATCACGTCCCCACGGTGTGCGCGGGCCAGCCGGACCGACTTTCCCAGCCACTCGGAGGCGAGCGCCGAATGCGGACCGTCGGTGAGTTCCAGGTCGACCGGTCGCTTCCAGTAGGAGCAGGTCAGGCGCTCGCCCGAGCCGGCTGGCACCCCAGAGGCAGAGCGCCCGTCGGGCAGGGTGACCGTCAGTGTGTCGTCGACGAGTGAGGTGGTCATTCGGATGAGCCGCGGATTCTGCACGGTCCTGAGCACCTGCGCTCGCTCGACATCGACGAAGCAGAACGGGCGGTCGCCGACCGGCCCCTGAGCATCGACGATCGCTCCCGGTCGGGCCTCGTGCCGGGTGCCTTTGATATGGGCGAAGCCGATCGATGGCACGCCGAATTCCCGCGCTGGAGCAGGTGACGGGGGCGGAGCAACCTGGCGCCAGGTTGCTGCGCCGCCGTCAGGTAGCAATTGGGGCATGGGGGTTGCCGCCTCCTGTGATGGCGTAGGTACCGATGGCCACCGCACCGATGCCCAGGACAGTGCCGCCGATGATGACGGCTCCGGGAATCGTGGCGATCGTGCCGAGCACTCCCACGGTGACTCCGGAGAAGGTCTGCATGCCGGGGCCGAACGTCGCATAGGAGCCGATGACGCGACCGCGGATCTCAGGCGGCGCTTCTAGTTGGATGATGGCCATCTCGGTCGACTCGGCCGTGATCTTCGAGACCCCGGCGATGACGAGCAGGATGACCGCCACCCACAGGTGCGAGGTCAGGGCGAAGAGCAGTGCGCTCAGGCCCATCGCCGAGGCGGCCAGTGCCGCCGCAGCCGGGACGGCCTTGATCCACCCGGTCGCCTCGAGCCCGAACCCGCCGAGCACCCCGCCGGCGCCCATGGCGAAGAGCAGCACACCGTAGGTGAAGTCGCTGTCCCCGCCGACCGGGTTGAGGATGTCGCCGAACACCGGCATCGCCGTCTGCAGCACCGCCCCGATCGTCGTCGACGCGAGCGCGGCCAACAACAGCATGCCGACGATCGCACGATTGTGGCGGACATCGATGAGCACCCGCAGCGACTGGATGAGGGTCGTCCGCGCGGTGCGCACCCCTCCGCTGCGCAGATGTCCGGTGAAGGGGGTGCGGATGAGGAAGGTCGTCAGCGGCAGATAGAAGACGATGTTGATGAAGATGCCCCATGTGGAGCCGACGCCGAGCAGCAGGGCGGAGCCGACGACGGGACCGAAGAGGATGCCGAGGCTGCGGAACGTCGCATTGAGGCGGACCGCGCTCGGCAGCTCTGTCCGATCGACGAAGTCATGGAGCATCATCTGTTCGGCCGGACCCCACAGACAACCGGCGAGTCCGTGGATGACGAGCAGCACGCAGGCCTGCCACAGCTGCAGGGAGTCGGTGAGGAAGAGGATCCCCCAGCACAGGGACACGACCATGAACATGATCTGCCCGATCTGGATGAGGCGGCGGCAGTCGAAACGTTCGGCCAGGGATCCCGCATAGACGGACAGCAGCAGGAACGGCAGCCAATGGCTGATGAGCTGGAACCCGACGAGCGCCGGGGATTCGAACTTCTGCCACAGCACCCAGTAGGTGATGACGTGCTCGATGTTGTCGCCCATCATCGCCGTACCCGACCCGACCAGATAGGGCGCAGTCTTCCAGCTGCGCAGGACGCTGAAACGGCGCGGACCCGCGGCACTGCCGCCACCCGCTCTGCCCGCACCCGCGCCAACCTTGCCGACGCCCACCTCGTCGCCGGAGATCTCGGAGGAATCGCTCACCCGCCTATTCTCACACCCGCAGAACAGACCGGCGCCGCGCTCTTGCCTGCTGGGATCGGAGCGAGGACAATGATCCTTGATCGAGGAGGATCATATGCCCACCGCTCAGCCGCCGTCATCCACTCGTCCGAACTCCGCCCTCGTCGTCATCGACGTCCAGAACGGGGTGATGCAGGCCAGTTGGAACTCCGATCAGGTCATCTCCACGATCTCGGATCTCGTCGACCGCGCCCGGAACACCGGCACCGAGGTGGTCTGGGTCCGGCACAGCTCCGGTGAGCTGCCGCTCGATTCCCCGCAATGGCAGATCGTTGACACGCTCTCCCCCGCCGACGGCGAATCCATCATCGAGAAGACCCACGGCAACACTTTCGAGGACACGGACTTCGAGGAGGTGCTCGCCGGCAAGGACGTCGGCCACCTCGTCGTCACCGGTGCCCAATCGGACGCCTGCGTGCGCTCGACCATCCACGGCGGCTTCGCCCGCGGCTACGACGTCACCCTCGTCACCGACGCCCACACCACCGAGGATCTCACCGAGTGGGGCGCTCCCCCTCCGGAGCAGGTCGTGTCCCACACGAACCTGTACTGGCAGTTCGAATCCGGTCCCGGCCGGCAGGCACGGGTCCAGGAGTCGAGCGAGGTCGACTTCGCCAGACCGTGATCGCCTCCGCTCCTCAAACCCTGCCATTCGGCAGCCCGCAAATCTGCCATCATTAGGGCATGAGTGAAGACACCCGCAGCATCGAACTGACCCGCATCGCCGAGAACCACTACCGCGCCACCGCGCCAAGCGGAGCGAGCATCGAATTCGGTCGCGGCGAGGGCCTCATGACCCCCGTCGAACTGCTCCTGGCCGCCGTCGCCGGCTGCTCGTCGATCGACGTCGACACCGTGACCAGCCGTCACACCGAACCCACGAAGTTCGACGTCACCGCGACCGCAGACAAGATCGACGAAGACGGTGCCTCCCGTGTGGACAACGTCCACCTCGACTTCGATCTCGAGTTCCCCGACGACGAGGAGGGTCGGAAGGCCGATGCCCGCATCGAACGCCTCGTCGGGCTCTCCCACGACAAGTACTGCACGGTCTCGCGCACCGTCGAACACCCAACGAAGGTCGACTTCAGCATCCGTCGCGACTGACGTCCTGACTCGTCAAGGCAGATGCCTCGCCGAGGCGGCCAGTCGTTCCGTGCAGACGTGATCGTCAGCTGTCGGCGAGCCGTTTCTTCTCGACCTCGACGTCGAAATCGGCGGCGGGCCACTGCGGGTCGATGTCCTTGAGGACATCGAGCAGCAGACGCTGCACGGCCAGCCGGGCGTACCATTTCCGGTTCGCCGGGACGACGAACCAGGGGGCCGCCTCGGTGGAGGTGCGGTCGAAGGCTGCCTGGTAGGCGCCCATGTAGTCCGGCCACAGGAGTCTCTCATCGACGTCTCCCGGGTTGTACTTCCAGTACTTGTCGGGCCGGTCGAGGCGTTCGGCCAGGCGCTCCTTCTGCTCGTCCGGGGAGATGTGGAGCATGACCTTGACGATCCGGATTCCTGCCGCGACCAGTTCGGCTTCGAAGTCGTTGATTGCTGTGTAGCGGCGCTCGATCTCGGCGGCGTCGGCGAGTTCGCGGACGCGGCCGATGAGCACATCCTCGTAGTGGGAGCGGTCGAAGACCCCGATCATGCCGGGCCCGGGCACGCGCGGACGGATGCGCCAGAGGAAGTCGTGGGCGAGCTCCTCCTCGGTCGGCTTCTTGAAGGCGGCGAGTTCGACGCCCTGCGGGTCGACGGCACCGACGACGTGACGAACGATTCCGCCCTTGCCGGCAGTGTCCATGGCTTGGAGAACAAGGAGAACGGCAGGCCCGGAGTCCTCGTCATGGTGCGCGGCGAAGAGGCGCTCCTGCAGATCGCTCAGCTCGGTCGACAGCGCCTCGAGATCCTTCTTCCCCGATTTCTTGTCCCCGTCGTAGCCGGGCGTCGACTGCTGGTCGACCTCGCCGAGGCGGAATCCCTCCCCGGCGCGCAGCAGTGGTGCGGGGTCGGTCGTCCAGTTGCTTCTCGGCTCACTCATGCGTTCATCTTTCCAGGTGGGAATGGCCGCGTCTATACCGGCAGCTCACCGCCGAGGCGGCTGAGGTCCGTCGATGCCCGGCAGCGGGTTCTCATTCGTCAGTCCACGCCGACGCCGATCCTCCGTAAAACGCTGGTAGTCCACTTCGCGGTCGGCTACGGTCCTCTGGGGCTTCGGCATGTCGATGACATTGCGCAGAGCCGCAAGCACTGTCAATCCTGCCAGCCCCGAGACTGCGGCTGCGGCGCAGAGGACCGTCGTTCCGAAGCTGGGTGGATTGTCGAAGACCTGGAGACCAGCGAACCCCAGGAGAAGGACCAATCCGAGGAAAGGCACCAGGAGGCACAGCGCCACTTTGAAACCGCCGATCACCATCGGCATCAGCATGCACATACTCCATGCCATGCCGCCGACGAAGAAGCACAGGACGAGGAAAACGGCGCCCGGATCTGAGCTCAACTCGGCAGCGACAGTTCCGGCACCAGCCCGATCACCAATGATCAAGGGCCACGTCATCGTCACAAGAGTCACGATGATGCCACTGCACACGACACCGAGGAGGGTCAACGGGATCAGACCGTTGCGCCGCAATCCGTCGTCCCGGCGTTTGTGCTCGATAAACACGAATGGATAGAACAAAGCCATCATTCCTGCACAAATCCCCGCCCAGACACCGTCGGCCTCGACCGGAACGAAGTTCTGCTGCCGCATCCGGCCGGTCGAAGCGAGCAAGATCAGGAGGGTGAAGAACAGGATGCCGACAAACGTCATGACGAGAAGCCGCAGAAGGTCGCGCGTCCACGTCGGGACCGGTTCCTCCTCGTATTGCGGAGGCGGCCCGGGCGGGTGTGGTCCAACCGGCGTATCACTCATAGAGCCATCGTCGCACAACCCTCAGTCCGGTTTCCGGAACACCGACGGCAGCTTCTTTTTCACTCGACGACTGGTGTCCCGGTACGACCATTGCCGCATCGGCTGCGGCACCCGCCACTGCAGCTTCCAGGCGAGCATGCGGAAGCCGAAGGCGGCGGCCGCGATGATGAGTGAGGCGATGGCACCCAACAGCCCGGTCACCTCGGCGATGATCGTCAGTCCCGAACCGAACAGGGCGGGGATGAGGTAGAGGTCGGTGCCGCGGAAGATCGCCGGATCCTCACTGGCCACGGCGTCGCGCATGAGTCCGCCGCCGCACGCGGTCAGCGCACCCATGAGCAGCGCCGCCGGATAGTTCGTCCCAGCGGACAGCGCAATCGTCGTTCCGGTGACGCTGAAGAGGCCGAGGCCCATCGCGTCGAAGGCGACGATCCAGATCCGTGCGCGGGAGATGTGGGAGCCGATGATGTAGATGAGCAGGGTCGCAATCACCGGCGGGGCGAGGTAGATCGGTTGGCCGATGGCGTTGGGCACCCGGTCGAGGAGCACATCGCGGATCATTCCGCCGCCGATTCCCGTCATCGTGCCCAGCACCAGTCCGCCCGTGATGTCGAAATCGCGGCGGGCGGCCAGCAGCACTCCGGAGACTGCGAAGACGAAGGTGCCGGTGAGGTCGAGGGCGAGGAACAGGAACTCCTGCAAGTTCGTCTCCACCTCGGCTCCTCTCGTCGCTCCGTGCCCGGTCCGGTGCCGAGCGTCCTACCAGCCACTGTAATCCGCCGTTGGGCCCCCTGGACCTTTCTTCCCCGCCGAGGCGGCCGTACAGTTGGCGCAGATCGCCGCCGAGGTTGCCGCGGAGTCCGACAGGTAAAGCGCGAGTGCGAACTGACGGGGCCCCGACCGTGACGGTCGGGGGCTCTTCCTCCGCCGAGGCGGGCGGCGAACTCAGCTGAGCTGGAAGTTGTCCGGGTTCTTGTAGGGTTCGATCTCGACGACCGGGGTGCCCTTGCCCAGGAGCAGTTTGGAGATCGGGCAGCGAGCGTGGGCGCGGGCAGCGTACTTCTCGGCGTCGGTGTCCGAGACCCCTTCGATGGAGATGAACGCCTTCGGCGCGAAGTAGAAGCCATTGCCGGAGGGTTCGTTATGCAGTTCGACCTCGACGCGCACGCGTGAGAGCGCTTCGATGTCATTGACCGCGAGGACGACCTTGAGCGTTTCGCCGAGGCAGGTCGACCAGGCCATGGCGAGGAACTGTTCCGGGTTGTTGCCTTCTTCGACGCGTGAGGTCGGGGCGGTGGGCAGGGTCTGGCCGTCTTCGACGCGCACCTCGCCCGAGGTGCCGCCGAGGTTCTCGACCTTCGCGGTGTAGATCGGCGCACTCGGGTTCTTCGGCTCATCCGCATCTCCGGTCGGAGCCTGCGGCTGGGCGTATCCGGGGTTCTCAGTCATTGCACCATGCTACGACAGGCGCGCAACAAGGTCACTGGCGATTCAGTGAATGGTCAGTAACGAAAGCGCACAGACCCATCCACCGCGCCCGCGGCTCCGAATGATCACTATGAATCGGACAACCCGTGCAACCCACCGTTTCCGCGGCGCCGTGGCAGGCATCGTCGCCACCGTCATGATGTTCGGTCTCGCGGACCTCATCGCGCGTGCCTTCACCCCGAGTGCGGCACCCCTGCTCACCCTCGGTCAGGCGATCATCCCCCTGGCTCCCCCGGCGGCGATCAAACCCGTCATCGCCCTCTTCGGCGACAACGACAAGCTCGTCCTCGTCCTCTCCACCGGACTCGGTGCGATCGTCCTCGCCGGTCTCATCGGAGCCCTGGCCGCCTCCCGCCGGCGTCTGGCCACGACGCTGCTGATCGTCGCCGGGCTCGTCCCGGTCATCGTCATCATCATCCGCCCCGAGGCGGGTGCCCTCGACCTCGTCCCCGCGCTCATCGGCTTCGCGGTCGGCATCACGGGCTTCATCCTGCTGCTGCGTCTCGGCCTACCGACATCCCCCGCCGAGGCGGCCGACCGTGCCGATGTCACGCGCGGTTCGCGGACGTCGGATCCCTTGAGCCGCCGCCGTTTCTTCGGCCTCGCCGGAGCCGTCGGCGCCATCGGAGCCGTCACCATCGCCGCTGGTCAGACCGTTGTCTCGCTGACTCAGGACGCCGGTGCCGCGATCGCCAAACTGGTTCTGCCCACCCCCGCGAAGAAGGCGGCCGCGATCCCCGCGGCCGCGAGCACCGACCTCGACGGCACTGTCCCCTTCGTCACCGAGGCCAAGGACTTCTACCGCATCGACACCGTGCTCTCACCACCGGTCATCGACCCGCAGCAGTGGTCCCTGCGCATCCACGGCATGGTCGAGAACGAAGTCACCCTGACGATGGACGAGCTCCTCGATCTGCCGCTCGAAGAACACCACATCACGCTCACCTGCGTGTCCAACCCCGTCGGCGGGGAACTCGTCGGCAACGCGACCTGGCTCGGCTATCCGGTGCGCGAACTCCTCGCCCGAGCCCGCCCGAGCGCTGATGCCGATATGGTCCTCTCCCATTCCTTCGACGGATTCACCGCCTCGACTCCGCTCGGTGCGCTGACCGATGACCGCGCCGCCCTGCTGGCGGTGGGAATGAACGGCGAACCGCTCACCCCGATCCACGGTTTCCCCGCCCGCCTCGTCGTTCCCGGGCTCTACGGTTTCGTCTCCGCAACGAAATGGGTGACCGAACTCGAGGTCACCCGCTTCGATGAGAAGACCGCCTATTGGACCGACCGTGGGTGGGATGCGTTGGCGCCCATCCTCGTCGCCTCCCGCATCGAGGTGCCGAGGCCCTTGGCCACGGTCCCGGCCGGAGACATCCAGGTCGGCGGAACCGCCTGGGCGCAGCATTCAGGGATCGACCGTGTCGAGGTCAAGCTCGACGACGGTGAATGGACGCAGGCGGATCTGGCCGCGGAGGTCACGATCGACACCTGGCGGCAGTGGCGGGCCGAATTCGCCGAGGTGGCTGCGGGCTCCCATACCCTCACCGTGCGTGCCACGGACAAGGACGGCACGGTGCAGACTTCGAAACGTCGGGAGTCGATCCCGAACTCGGCCACCGGGCACCACCACATCCAGTTCCGCGTCGAATGAGCCCGCAGCCGCCTCGGCGAAGAAATTCTCATATTTCTTCCCCATCCACCCATCCGAACCCGAAACCGCACCGAATACTCAGTACACAGCGAGCAATGGAGACCACTTCACAGCTGTGGGATCATCCGCATCACTGTTTCTAAGGAGAAGAACAATGAAGACTCTGCTTCGCACACGCACCGCCACCATCCTCTCGGCCGGCGCCATCGGCCTGTTGGCCCTCAGCGGCTGCGGAATGGATTCCGGATCCGGCAGCGAAGACTCCGGCTCGGAATCGTCCAACTCCGAATCCCAGCCGGCTGACTCGAGCGAGTCCGAAATGCCCGACGAGTCCGGCGACTCCTCCATGGCCGATGCCGACCTCGTCGGCAAGGGCTGCTCGGCCTACGCCGAGGCGAACCCGGACGGAGCCGGATCCGTCGAAGGCATGGGCCAGGACCCGGTGGCCACTGCCGCGTCGAACAATCCGATGCTGACGACCCTGACCAAGGCGGTCTCGGGCGAACTCAATCCCGATGTCGACCTCGTCGACACCCTCAACGGTGACGAGTTCACGGTCATCGCCCCGGTCGACGACGCCTTCGCCGATGTGCCCAAGGACGACCTCGACGCCCTGGCCAAGGACTCGGACGAGCTGACGAAGGTCCTGACCTACCACGTCATCCCCGGTCAGCTCTCCCCCGATGAGATCGCCGGTGAGCACGAGACCGTCGAAGGTTCGAAGGTGTCCGTGACCGGTGAGGGCGAGGGCATGAAGTTCGACGATGCCGGACTGGTCTGCGGCGGAGTCAAGACCGCCAACGCCACGGTCTACATGGTCGACGCCGTGATGATGCCGGAGAAGTGACCGGAACCTCCACAGCGAGAGAGCATCACGATGCAGCGGCCGGGAATCGATCAGCAGCACCAGGATCGGCTCCCGGCCGCATTCGCTTCCTCGACGGTCCCGGCGGTTTCGTACGAACGCCGGCTGACCGTCTCGGCAGCGCACGGCCCGACCGCTGCGCGCACCTCGTTCGACTCGCTCACCTGGGAAAGGTGTGATCGGTTTCTGCATGCATGGCATGATTGGGCAATGAGCTCTGATCACCAGCCGGCGGATACCGCCGACCCCGGCGGAGCCCTGCTGATCCGCATCGCCGAGGGCGACCGGTCCGCATTCGAAGAGCTGTTCACCACGCACTCCCGCATCCTCATGGCCGTTGTCCTGCGAATCGTCAAGAGCCGAACACT